>JAVVEP010000044.1 GCA_032250735.1 Gammaproteobacteria bacterium | reverse complement strand
TGCAAAGTCAAGCAATGACCCCATGTCGTTGCAAAGTCAAGCAATGACCCCATGTCGTTGATGACCCCATGTCGTTGCATGTCGTTATGACCCCATGTCGTTGATGACCCCATGTCGTTGACCCCATGTCGTTTCTAACAATAACGGACCGAGGCCAGCATGTCAGGCAAATTTCAGGCGATTAATCGAGACACCGCGTACCTGCTGCCATCCGCACCGCAGGATTGGCTGCCGGGAAAACATCTGGCGCGGTTTGTAGTGGACATCGTGGAGCGGCTGGACCTGAGAGAGTTGGAGCGTGCTTATGGGATGGGGGCGGCAAGCAACCGGACCACGCGGGTAACTATTCAGCACAGATCTGCATCTTGGCGTTGAGCGCCTGTTACCGGGCCTTTGTTCCAGGAATCGCATCAATACATCCGTGTAGCTTGGCTTCGGCATCCCTGCCGAAGACATTCCTTCCACAAAGGCCCGGTAACAGGCGCGGTCTCTGGCCTATGCTGAATAGTTACCCACGCGGTTAAATAAGTGCTCAGCCCGGAGGGCGGCATTATTCCCTATCCTCTATCCCCTCAATAATCGGGCAACCGTCTTCGCTTCCCGCGCAGAGGTTGACCAGCAGGGTCAGTTCGTTGCGCAGGGTGCTGAGGTCCTGCAGGTGGTCTTCGATTTCCGCCAGCTTTTTTCTTGTGAGTTCGCGCACATCGGTGCGGGCGTGTTGCGGGTCTGCGCGCATGGCGAGCAGGTCTTTGATCTCCGCCAGGGAGAAGTTCATCTTTTGCGCGCGCCGGATGAAGCGGAGCCGGGAGATGTCCTGGTCGCTGTAGACGCGGATGCCCGAGGCGGTGCGGGCGACCTTCTTCAGCAGGCCGATTTTTTCGTAATAGCGCAGGGTGTCGGCGCTGAGGCCGAGTTGCCGGCAGATGTCACCGATGCGGTGGCTCATGACAGGGATTCTCCCTGTTGCCTCAGTGCCTGGCGTAATCGTTGTTTCCTCGGTAGCGCGGTGAATACCAGTTTGCCGTCGATGGCGATGGCGGGCGTGGCGCGCACGCCCATGGCAACGGCGTGATCCAGTTCGGCGACCACGTCCACGCGGCGCCACTGTATCCTGTCATTGCCGATTTCTTCCACCACGGACTGCACCAGGGTCACAGCGCGGCCGCACTGATTGCAGTTAGGCGCGGTGAAGATTTCCACGTTAATCACCTTTGTCATTCGGGCTCCATTTCTGGACCTGGTGGTGGGCGTAGTCGGCCACGAACACGCTGCCGTCTTCGGCCACCGCCACGGCAATGGCGGTGTGCGCCGTGCCGTCACCGGGGAGATTGAAGGCGTTGAGAAATTCCCCGCCGGGGGTGAATTTCTGCACCCGGTCGTTGTAGAAGTCGGCGACGAACACATTGCCCTTCGGTCCCACGGCGATGCCGGTGACGGTGGCGAACCAGCCATTGAACGGGCCGTGGATGTTGACGGCGAAGGGGCCGCCCCATTTGGCCGTCAACTCGCCGTCAGGGCCGCTTCCGTTTAGACCATAGGCCAGCACGCGGTCGTTGTAGCCGTCGGCGATGAACAGCGTTCCGTCCGCGCTTAGCGCCACGCCGGTGGGATAGCCGAGTTTGCCGCCGAACACGCCAGCCTGGCGGGTCACGCCCCACTGGCGCTTGAAGAGGCCGTCGGCGTGCAGTTGTTGCACGCGCTGGTTGTAGAAGTCCGCCACCAACAGATCGCCGTTGGCCGCCACAGCCACGCCGCCGGGGGCGTCGAACGCGCCTGGTTTGCTGCCGGATGCACCCACGGCGCGCAGCCAACGGCCATCGAGGGAGTAGATGTGAATCCGGTCGTTGAAATAATCCGCCACGTAGAGCTCGCCGCGGGCGATGGTCAAATTCATGGGGCGGCCCAGTTGCCCGTGGCCGAAGGCGCGCAGGAAACGGCCGTCGAGGTCGAACACCTGGATGCGGGCATTGCGTGCGTCGCTGACGAAGACCTCGGTGCCGACGACGGCGATGCCGGTGGGCTCGTTGAATTGTCCGGGTTCGGCGCCCTTGTCGCCCCAGGTCTTGGCCAGTTCGTAGGGCGGCTCCTGCGGCGAGGGTGGCCAGAGGGCATAACCCGCGCCAAGCGCGGTGAGGATAACCACGAGCGAAGTCCATCGAATCCGGCTCACAATCCGGCTCATAAGGGTTTCTCCGTCACGCCCTTCAGGGTGAAGCCGGTGTCGTTGATGAGGGTTTTCAATTCGTCTTGCGTGAAGGTCTTGCCTTCGGCGGTTTTCACGATCACCAGGCCGTTTTTGAGGTCGATGTCCACGGATTCCACGCCTGGGGTTTTGGTGAATTTCTTTTCGATACCATAGGCGCAGAACGGGCAGGCCAGGCCGTCCACGCGCAGGTCGTATTGGGTGCCGGCGGCGAAGGCGAGGCCGGCCCAGAACAGGGTGGCGGCGGCAATCAGTTGAATAAGATGTTTCATGGGATGTGCTCCTGTGTGAAGTCGTGACTTACCAGTGCCACTCGGCACTGGCGCTGACGCGGTAGTCGGATTCGTCCTGCGTACCGTTCAGGTCGCTGGCGATGGGGATTTGTACGCCGGCCTTGATGGCGAAGTTGTGGGTGGTCCAGAAGACGCCGGGGGAGAGGAACCACTCGCTGCCGCCGCTGTTGGGACGCGAATCGCCGTTGCGCGTGGCCTTTTGCGCAAACTCGCCGTTGAGTTCCAGCAGCCAGACGGTGTCGGGCCTGCGGTATTCCGGCGGGGTGGGGCGCCAGCCGCCGACGACATCCACCAGCCATTTTTCGCCCATTTGCAGGCCGGCGCCGTTCTCGCCGGGGCGCAAATAGCGCGCGCTGGCCCAGCGGTACCATTGGAGGCCCTCGTAGCCGTAAGTGAGCCCGGCGAGAACATCCGTGGCGCCGTTGCCCAGCGGCGGGCTTTGGGTTTCGTCGCCGTTGTCCAGGTTCACCACCAGCAGCACGGCGGCCGATTCCTGCAGGCCCAGCGAGTCCTCGCGCCAGAAGCGGTATTTGGTGAACAGCGTGATGTCCGCCGCTCCGCTGGCCGATTCGGCACCGTCGTCCTTGCCGGCGTAGGGCAGCTCGACGCCGGCGGCCCAGTCCCCGGTGAGCCCGTAGACCAGCTCAAAGGCCAGTTCGTTCTCCGTTTCCTCGCCGGCCTTGTCCCGTTGCAGATGGGCGGCGGTTTCGATGCCGCCCTTGTACAGCACATGGGGGCCGATGCCGAAGATGGGGTCGTGGGCCCAGGTCGTTGTGGCGGCAAAGGCGATCACCATGCCTGCCGCCAGGGCACTGGCAGGCATCGCTCCTGCGGCCCCTGTTCTGCGTCGGATAAAGGGATGGGTGTTCAAGGTTGCCTCCTTATGTTTCTAGTCTGCCGGAAGCCTAGGCCCTGGAGCCGACTCCAGGTCAAGTGATTTTTTTCCGGGTTGTCCAGGGTGGCGGTGATTCCGGGAGGGGGCTTCCGGGAAGTAAATTGGGAAGAGAATAATGGCAGAGGGTCGATCCGTGAACTTGGTATCGTTCGTGGCCTATGTGCGTAATCACTCAAGTACAGCCAGCGTGGCCAGCACAACATCAAACTGAATCCTTTCCTGTTCCAGGCGTAAATGCGGCTGGTGTTGATGGTGGATCAGCGCTTGATACAGGTCCTGCTCATCAGCATCCAGCCGATGCAGTTCCCTGGTCCCGGGGCTTTTCTCCATGCCCCAGAATTCGCGGTGGGCCATCAATGTGCGCTCATCCATCAATAAACTGCGTACATGGGGAAACTTGCCGCGCAGTTGATCGAGAATGGCGAAGCCGTGGGTGTCGATATCGCCCCAGTAAAAAATAGCAACCGACGCCAGCCACGCCGCGCGCAGGGTCAGGGTTTTGCTTTCGATGCCCTGTAGAATGTCCATGATGCGGCGGTTCTCCAGCCAGGCCTGGTCATCGAGAAAGCGCCGCAATTGCTGCGACAGCCGGGCCACGGTGCGCTGGGTGTATTCGCCGGCCTCCAGCCAGTCGTGGTGGATGCGGCGGGTGCGCTGGTCCGGCTTCAATTCGCTGACGGCGGGCAGGGCCAGCACTTTATCCAGGCGTTCGCTGAATTCCTCCTGGCGCGCCGGGGACATGAGAAAATCCCAGAAGGCGCGAAAGCTGGCGCCCTGATCGGAGTCGGCGATGGCGTCGCGCTCGCCCATGATATCCGCCAGCAGTTCGCCCTTGTTGCCGGCCCAGGCGGCGATGCGTTCGCGCACGCTGCGGTCGAGGTGGCGGAAATTATGTTCCACTTCGCGAAAGTCGCCGAGCAATTCCCGTGCCTGCTGGCTGAATTGCATGAAGCGGTCTTTCAGGGCGGTATCATCGAGCAGCGCAATGTTGCCCTGCGCCACCTGGGCGATTTGCGCATCGAGCTCATTCCGGCGTTTTTGCAACTCCCTGAGCCGCGTCTGAGGATCGTCGTCACTGCCCTCGCTGAGCTGGCGGAGCAGCTCGAACAGCGTGAGCAGGCGCGACTCGGTGCCGACGAAACTGCGCTGGTTCAGGCTCTCCAGCCAGGTCAGGGCCTTTTCGGTGGCCGGGGTCAGATCGAACTGCACCTCGTCGGAATCCGCGCGATAGAACTTGCGCAGCCAGCCCTTGTCCGGCGCGGCCCAGTCATTCAGATAGTCCAGCGCCGGTTTGGGAAACTTGTCCCCGCCCAACAGTTCGCGCAAGTAAAACAGTTCATCCTCCAGCGCCTCCGCCAGATCGGCCTGGGCGATCACTCGGGCATTTTTATCTACGAACACCTTCTGGAAAAAGCTCGCCATCAGGGGCGCGTGCGGACTGGCCAGCAGGCGCCAGGCGGGATGATTCTGCCGCAAGGCCTCCAGGGTGGTGTAATCAAGTGACATTGCAGGGTTGTAATCTGACAGCTTGAGCCGGTTTTAAAGGCCTTACAGGATAGCCGATTGCGGGGCATGAGACCATGCGGCGGCATTGCGACGACCATCATTGGGGCCGATTCCTGGCTCGGGCCGATGCCATGCTGGTGGAGTTTGCCCCAGCCCGACTTGGAATAGTTAACGCAAAGATTCCAGCACCAGCCGGATCTCGCCATAGGAACAGCTATCCCCCAGGTGTTCCTTGAGCAGGCCCAGGCTTTCCCGGCCTTTTTTTTCCGCGGCCTGTTGGATCAGCGTGATTTTTTCCTGCGGCACGAGGTCGTGGATGTCCAACTCGCCCAGCCCCACGAAGTGAGCGAGGTGGCTCTCGATGGTGCTCGACACCAGCCCCCGGGCATCGGCGATCTCCTGGATGCCTTTGCCTTGCAGGAACAGTTCGTAGCTGATGTGCTTGGTGTCTTTTTTCGCCTTGTCTTTAATGATGGTTTCCGTAGGCAGCTGTTGCGGTTCGATGGCATGTTCGCGGCAATACTCGCTGACGATGGCGGTGAGTTGTGCACCGTATTTCTCCGCCGTGGCCTTGCCCACGCCCTTGATTTGCAGCAGCGCAGCTTGTGTGTCCGGCAGATGGGCGGCGATCTGCAGTAAGACCCGTTGGTGCAGGATGCGGTAGTGTTCCACCTGTTCCTCTGCCGCTTGTTGGGCGCGCCAGGCCTTCAGTGCCTGTAAAAGTTGTGGATGTTGAACATCCTGGGCGCTGATGTCAGCCACCGGTTTTTTTGTGGGCTGTGAACCGAATGCGATCTCCGCATGGGCCAGGGCATTCAGGTAGGTGCCGGTGGCGAAACCGTCGCGGCAGCTTTGCAGCGCGGCGGTTTTGACGGCGAGCTGATGGCGCAGGGATTCGAGCGTTTTGTTGATGTGTTTCCGGATGTCCTTGTTGTCGGTTTCAAAACCAAAGTGGCTTGTCCATGGGATCAAACCCGAGTGCAGTTTGTCGGTGAAGTAGCGGGAGGCCTTTTGTACACGTTCCTGTAGATGGGGATCGTCTTCCGGCACGCTGTCGTGTGCGAACAATGACTGCAGTTGGTGTTTGAATTTATCCGCGACGCGGCTGATTTCCCCGCTGAATTGTTGTTCCACTTCTTCCACGGGTTCGCCAGCGGTCAACTGGATGAGGTGACCGCCCTCACGCACCTGCTTGCAGAGGTTTCTCAAACCAGATGCCAGAGGCTGAAAATCGAAACACTCCAACAACAATTGTTGTTGGTAGAGGATTCTGGCGCTGGTTAGTTGTTGCTGTGTCGGCGGATGGCGGCCGGCATTGTCGACGAATTGCGCCACCGTGACGTCGGTTTTCACCGCGCTCTGCGACAGCGGCGTGCTCAGCACCATGCCTTCGAATGTCTTGCAGCGGCTCAGGGCGACATAGACCTGGCCGTGGGAAAATGCCGCCTGCGCGTCGATGACGGCGCGCTCAAAGGTCAGCCCCTGGCTTTTGTGGATAGTGATGGCCCAGGCCGGGCGTAACGGGAATTGGGTGAAGCGGCCAATCACCTCTTCGGTGATGCCTTTGGTTTTCTCGTCCAATGAGTATTTGATGTTTTCCCAGCTGACCGGCTCGACCTGGATGGCATCTTCATCATCGGGACATTTCACGGTGATGCGCTCCCGGTCGAGGCGGATGATTTTGCCGATCTTGCCGTTGAAGTAGCGTTTTTCCGCGGAACCGTCGTTGCGCACGAACATTACCTGCGCGCCCATTTTCAGGGTCAGTGTCTCCGCGGTGGGGTAGCTGTATGCTGGATAATCGCCTTCGATGTGCGCTGCAAAGCTGAAGGGTTTTGAAGGTAATGCCTGTAACTGCCGGTCATTGATGTGGTCGGCCTTGCGGTTGTGAGTGGTGAGGGTGATGTAGTCGTCATACTCGCCGGGTTGAAACTCCGGCCGGTAGCGCGAATTCAAGGCAGCCAGCGTGGCCTCATCAAGCCGGTTGTCGCGCACCCGGTTCAGCAGCGCGATAAAATCCGCGTCGGACTGGCGGTAGATCTGTTTCAGTTCAATGCTGATCATGTCGGTCTGTTGCAGTGCATGGCTGCTGAAAAAATAACAGGAATCGTAATACGGTTTGAGCAGTTGCCATTCGTCGTCCTTGACCACCGGCGAGAGCTGGTGCAGGTCGCCGATCATCAACAACTGCACGCCGCCGAAGGGCCGCTGGCGATGCTTGTAGCGGCGCAACACCGCATCGACGCCATCCAGCAAATCGGCGCGCACCATGCTGATTTCATCGATCACCAGCAGATCGAGGCCTTTGATGATATTGATCTTTTCCTTGCTGAAGCGCCGCTGCGGCAGGTCGCTGCCCGGCACATAGGGGCCGAACGGCAATTGAAAAAACGAATGCAGGGTGACGCCACCCGCGTTGATGGCGGCCACGCCGGTAGGTGCGGTAACGATCATGCGCTTGGGCGTGTGGTGTTTGAGGCTGTGCAGGAACGTGGTCTTGCCGGTGCCGGCCTTGCCCGTCAGGAAAATATGGTGGCTGGTGTGCTGGACGAAATCCTGCGCCAGTTGCAGTTCGGGGTTGTGCATAGCGAGTGTATTAGCTTGCATGGTTGTCTTCCTTGTCTGTATCAGGAGGCATTCGAAGATGAAACGCCAAAACACTCCTGTTCGGAGTATTCATGATGAGTATGTCGGGGTATTCATGATGAGTATGCAGGATTTCATGCGACCAATAATATGCACCGTCACAAGAGGGAGATGTGCGAGAGCATGCGTCAGTTGTACGAGATGTTGGGTGAACATATTAATACACTAACGCAGGCTTGACTCTTGACTCATGACTGAGGTGCCTTGCGCGGTTGGCCCGGTGCCCTTGATGGGCGCCGGACACGGAACGTTGTTGTTTAGCCCCGTGGTTAAGCCTCTGTCTTTACCGTTTGATGGAGGTCGTGTGTGGCTTTAGGATAAGTCCAGTCCGCTTCACCGAGTAGACCGTCGAGCGAACCTTGTTGCTGGACGACTTTTGAGCGAACAATGATGGGGGTCGATTGGGTCTTGCCCAGCCGGGTCAGCACATGAGGGATGGGGTAGTTTTCCAGGAACTCTTCAGGCAGGCCCAGCAACTCCTCCTTGAAGGCGTCTGGGGCAAACAGCATGGGAATAATGTTGTTGTAGTAGGCGGCCTTGGGCGTCAGCTTGAGCACACCGTCGTCGCAGGTCACCAGTCCAAGTTCGCTCAGGGAACTGATCAGGTCGCCAAATACCGCGTGCAGATTGACGCCGTATTTGTCAAAAATGTCTTCTACCGGAACCTCGGTAAAACGCAACCGGCTGGCGACTTCGCGGGCCAGTTCCATTTCCGGTGTCAGTCGATCCACCGAGGTGAGCGGCAGGCGGCCTTCATCGATGCACTGGTAATAGGATTTGATGGTCACGGAGTTTTGGTAGGGCTTTTGCGGGGCGTAACCCTGCGCGGCGATACCCATGGCCACCAGCGGCAGGTTTTCCCAGCGCCGCACCTGATGCTGGTAGGAGGACTTTTCCGGTTTGGCGAAGATGTTTTGCAGCACCGGCTGGAAGCCCTCACTCAGCAGGTAGGCCTTGGCCTGGGTGAAGATCTCGATCTTCTTTTTGTACAGCACGTCCTTGTTGGGACCTTCCGGGTTGAGGTTGGTGCCGCAGCGTTGCTTGTCCAGCGAATAGATGGACAGGCTGGGGATGCCGAGGCTATTGAATTGTTGCAGGGTATTGATCAGCGCGTCGTCTCCCTCGTTGTCGAAACCGTACATGGTGTCGACGTTGATGTTGTGAAATACACGCAGGGCCTGTTGCAGTTCGTGCTTGGCCTGGTCGACGGAGTAGTTGCGGTTCATGCCGGCGAGCAGTTCTTCGTCCAGTGTCTGAATACCGTAACTCATGCGGTTCACACCCAGGCTGTGGAGCAACACAATCTTGTCATCCGGCAGGGTGCCCGGTGCGGCCTCGATGGTGATCTCGGCGTCACTGGCGATATCAAAATATTTCCGCAGGCCATCGAACACCTTGATCAGTAGATGGGTGGGCAGATGGGTGGGCGTGCCACCGCCAAAGTAGATGGATTCGCACTGCATTCCCTGCAGGCAAGCGGCATACATTTGCATTTCGCGCAGCAGGTAGTCGATGTAGCGATCGGCCTCGTTGATGCCCTTGCCGGGAAACACGGTGTAATAGCAGAAGTTACACAGGGTTTCGCAAAACGGACTGTGCAAATAGAGGCTGTATTTGCCGGGGATGATGGAGGGCTCGGCAAATAGTTCTTCGGGTGGGCAGGGTTGTGCGCCGGGGGAAAGGATGGGAGGGGGAAAGGTCCAGTCGAAACAGGGATAAAAATCGTTTTGTACTTGCAGGATGTCGGAGAGTCGTTGGGTGAGTGTGTGCGGTTCAAACTCGGGCAGGCTGGCGGTGTCTTGCGGGGTGATCTCCGGGGTCTTGATGAGGCGTGATTTTTTGTTGAAGTTAGGACTGTACTCTTTCATGCATAAATCCTTTATCTGTGAACTGCATTGATGAGTAGGTGAGTATCAGATGGCCTTTATGCAACATCCATTCTGATTTTGGCTGATGATGCAAGCCAGAGAATAAGCAATTTGTTCTGGCTTTGCCAACACTATCTTCAGCGGAGTGATGTAACGACGGGTGTGGCGTATAAAACGCTGTTTTCACAGCATCTATTAATTGTTATATGTAATGAAAGTTATATGTTTGAAACATGTTTAAAAACATAACCTCAACAAGATAACATCGCCACGGTTATAAATCGGTGGTCATTGTTTGACTTTGCACTGCCGAATAAATCGGACCTGAATCTGTGGTTAAGCCACGGATTCAAGTCTGAGTTATAAGTGAGGGTGCGTACAGATCAACCGCCTTTCGTTGCGATGACGAAAGCCGTCCGCTATCCATAGATCGTTGCATCGGCGACACGTGGTAAGGCACTACTCAAAACAAAACACTTCTGTAGACAATTCATCCTAAATCCGACAGCCTCCCGGACCCTGGAACTGACGCCAGGTCAAGGGCTTTTGGGTGGTCTGGCCAGGGTGGCGATGATGGCGCAGCGGTCCTGGCTCGCTACGTTTTCCTTGCAGTCGTCGATGAGTCGGGTGAGTTCGCGCTGCATGGCATCGAGGTCGGCGATGCGTTGACGGATGAGATCGCGCTTGTGTTCCGCTATCGTCCGCGCCTCGCAACAGTCACCATCGTCCAGTGACAGCAGTTCGGTGATCTCGTGCAGGGTGAAGCCGAGTTCCTGGGCGCGTTTGATGAAGCGGATGCGCGCCACTGTGGGGGCTGGGTAGCGGCGGTAGCCCTGGGCCGGTTTCCCGGGCTCCGTGACCAGCCCGATGCGCTGGTAGTAGCGGATGGTTTCGACATTGACCCTTGCGGCACTGGCGAGCTGGCCTATGGTCAGGGCCGCTTCTGATGGAATGTCGCGCCTGTTGGTAGTCACGATTCGAGCCCTTCTTGAAGGTTGAAAGGGTTCAGCCTAACCCGGAACGATTTGGTTGTGAAACCGGGCGCGGTCACCCCGCGCAGCAGGAGAGTTGCGTGACATCGCGGGTGAAGGTCTGGGCGCAGAGCTTGAGGCCTTCGGCCATGGTCAGGTAGGGGAACAGCTGGTCGGCCAGGTCGTGCACCGTCATGCGGTTGCGGATGGCCAGCGCGGCGGTCTGGATGATTTCGCCGCCCTCGGCGGCCAGCAGCTGGGCGCCGAGAATCCGGCCGCTGTCTTTCTCCGCCACCAGTGTGATAAAGCCACGCGTGTCGAAATTGGCCAGGGCACGCGGCACGTTGTCGAGCGTGAGGGTGCGGCTGTCGGCCGCGAGGCCTTGTGCTTCCGCCTGCGGACCGGTCAGGCCGACGCTGGCCGCTTGCGGATCGGTGAAGATCACGGCGGGCATGGCCGACAGATCGAGCGCGGCATCGCCGCCCAGCATATTTACGGCCGCGCGGGTGCCGGCGGCTGCGGCCACGTAGACGAATTGCGGCTGGTTGGTGCAATCCCCGGCGGCGTAGATGTGCGGGATCGAGGTGCGCAGGTGCTCGTCGATGACGATGGCGCCGCCCCGGTCCGTTTCCACACCGGCCTTGTCCAGCGCCAATGCCGCTGTGTTGGGTGCCCGGCCGGTGGCGACTAAAAGCCGGTCGCCTTGCAGTTGTTTGCCATCGGCAGTGTCTAACGTGAATCGCCTGCCGTCGTGGCGCACGGATGCCACGGTGGTATTTAACAGGACCTGTATACCTTCATCGGCGAAGACCTTTGCCAGGCCATCACCGATCATGGCGTCTTCTCTCGACAGCAGCGTTGAGCGCGCCAGCACGGTGACTTCCGCGCCCAGGCGGCGGAAGGCCTGCGCCAGCTCCACTGCTACGACGGAGGCGCCGATGACCATTAGGTGGCCGGGAGTTTCCTCCGCAACGAGCGCCTCGGTGGACGACCAGCACGGTGTCTCGGCCAGGCCGGGAATGGGCGGCAGCGCGGGGCGCGCCCCGCTGGCGATGAGGATGCGATCGGCCGTTACGGTGCAGGACTCGCCGCCCGGCCCGTCGATGCGCAGGCTATGCGCATCCTCGAAACGCGCCCAGCCGCGCACCAGCTCGATGCCGGGGACACTCTCTAGGATATTTTCGTATTTGGCCTCGCGCAGTTGTGCGACGCGGGTCTGTTGCTGCGCGACCAGTGCGGGGCGATCGATGCGCGGCGTGTGCAACGCGATGCCGTCAAAGCCGTGGGCGGCTTGCAGACGGGCGATGTGCGCACCGCGGATCATGATCTTGGAAGGCACGCAGCCCACATTTACGCAGGTGCCGCCGATTACCTCACTGCCCTCGATCAGCGTCACCCGTGCGCCCCCTTCGGCGGCCTTGATGGCGGCGGCGAAGGCGCCGGAGCCGGAGCCGATGATGGCGACATGCAAGGGATCTTCCGCGCTGTTCGCGCAGCGGCTACTCATGGTTTGACCCGGAAAATTTGAGCTGCGAAGGATATCCGGCCTGATCGGTGGCGAAGGTCAGGTCCTCCACGTCGGCCTTGGCAGGATCGAAAGTCACCTTGGCCCAGCTGATGCCGTCGCCTTCGTACCTGGCGCTGACCTCGGTCACGCCGTCCACCTGTTTCAGGGCCTTCTTCACCGTGACGGGGCACATGTTGCAGGTCATCTTGTCCACCGCCAGGGTGATGGTTTTCAGTTCGCCGGCGAGCGCGCTGCTGAGGACTGCCAGAGACAAGGCCGCTATCAGAAATAATTTATGCATGGTGTTTCCTCTTGGGATTGATCAATCGAGTAGATAAGGCCCGTACCAGGGGAAGGTAACGAGTAGCGCAAGCAGCACCGTCACCACCCAGTAGATGACGCGCTGGTTGCGGCGCGTGACCGGATTGGCGCAGGGTTTGCCCACGGCACAGGCCTCGGGCACGAGGTATAGCTTGCGAAACGCCAGCCCCAGAAACAGCAGCATCACCCCGATGAAAATGGGCCGGAAAGGTTCGAGCGCGCTGAGGTTGCCGATCCACGCACCACCGATGCCCAGCGTCAGCAGCACGAGGGGCCCGACGCAGCACAGGGAGGCGCCGATGGCCGCCACCGCAGCCGCGATCAGCGAGGTGTTTTTGATTGCGTTGGGTGTGTTATTGGATGCGAAATGCTCCGCCATGGCCGTTTCCTCATATGATTTGAGGCAAGCCTAGGCGCCGTACCATGGTACGGAGTCAAGGGCGTGGCGAAAAAAACCGGGAGCGGGTCAGCGGCGTTTGTGCAGCCGTTGCAGCAATATGGCGAGCAACGACACGACGCCGAGCAGCAACAGCGTGGTGCCGATGCGCTCACTCTCGCCGGATACCATCTCGGCACCGAAGTGGGCGAGCAGGAAGCTGGCGGGGATGATGCCCGCGAGGGTGGTGAGGCAGAAGTGGGGTCATTGGGGTCAGGTCATTGGGGTCATTGCTTGACTTTGCAGGTCATTGGGGTCATGGTCATTGGGGTCATTGGTCATTGGGGTCATTGCTTGACTTTGCACCGCTTCATCGCCTTTCGTTGGGTCATTGGGGTCATTGGGGTCATTTGGGTCATTTGGGTCATTGCTTGACTTTGCACTGCTTCATTGCCTTTCGTTGCAACGTCGAAAGCCGGCCGGTGTCCATTAATTTCTGGATATGCGATATGCGTGAAGGCGACACGCCGAACAGGCCGGCTACCTCCTTTAATGGTAGATTGGCTGCACGGCGCAGGTCATTGGGGTCATTGCTTGACTTTGCACCGCTTCATCGCCTTTCGTTGGGTCA
>JAVVEP010000043.1 GCA_032250735.1 Gammaproteobacteria bacterium | reverse complement strand
CCGCGGCCCCGCCCTTGGCTGCGCGAGTGAGACGCTCGCTACACCGTGGCGGGCAAGGCCTGTGGACTCTGTGGACAGCCCGAACTCTGATACATCAGGCGTTGGATCGGTAACGAAGGGTACTGAACAGGCGGGTGGTTACAGTGTAACCATCCTTTTCTCTCCAAATCCCGAGGGGGATTATCCTCGTGTCACGCCTTGCTGGACCGGCGTTCGCCACCCTCAGTGGCGGTGCCGGTGATGCAGATCCGGATAATGCGGGTGGGAATGCAGCAGCGGCGCATGTTCGTGGGGATGAGTATGCGGTTCGGTGCCGTCGTATGCTGCATCGTGCACATGTTGATGATGTTCGTCGTGGTGATGGGCATGACTATGAACCAGCCGTTCGTGGCGGTGATGATGGTCATGGCGCTCCGTGATATGCAACCATACCCCGATCGCCATCATCACCGCCGCCACCCAGAACAGGCTGCCGGGACGCTCGGAAAGAACGACTAGCGCCGTGGCTGCGCCAAAGAACGGGGCGACAGAGAAGTAAGCCCCGGTCCGGGCAGTCCCGAGATGACGCAGGGCCCAGACAAACAGGCTCAAACTCACGCCATACCCCAGGAAGCCTACGCCGAGCGCCGCAAGCAGTACCGGCAGCGGGGCGGGTTCCCAGCCCGTGCTCGCGGCAAGAGTCAAGTTGATACAGCCCGCCACCAATCCCTTGATGCCGGCGACCTGGACGGGGTCGCTGCCGGAGACGCGCTGCGTGAGATTGTTGTCCACGGCCCAACCCAGGCAGGCCGCCATCACGGCCAAGCTGCCGAGGGGTAAACCAGCCGCAGACGCGCCTTCCCATGAAAGCAGAACCCCTGCCACCACAATCAGGAAAAAACCCGCGGCGATACGCCTGTCCACATTCTCATGGAACACGAACCACGCCAGCAGCGCGGTGAACACTCCCTCGAAGTTGAGCAGGAGCGCTGCGGCAGACCCTGCCATCCGTTGGAGTCCCAACATCAACAATACAGGTGCGATGACACCGCCCGCCAGAATGGCTCCAGCCATCCAGACCCAGTCGGCGCGCACAATGGAAGCCTCCCGGGGCTCAATACCGGCATTGGTTCGTCGCCTCAGCCACCGCCAGCTCAGCAGGCCAACGCCGGCGCCGAGGTAGAGCAGACCCGCCAATGCCAGCGGCGGCACCTCGACGACCAGAACCTTGGCCAGAGGCGTGCTTACCCCAAAAAGAATTGCCGAGAATAACGCCGCTATGATGCCCCGATTGATTGTCATGCTCGCCAACCCGGGACATGCGCCATGAAAAACCCACATCGGTCAGAGATGCTTATCCTTGTCTGATATGGGTTCATCATTCGACTAATACTAACGTATCAATTTCCGGTGTAATTGGCCGCGAGATATTCGCCGCCCAAGGTCAGAAAAACGTAGAGTGTTTGTTTCGCAGGGTCCTCTATCTTCTCATTTTTGAATGTGATGACCCATTCCATGTTCCCACCAAAGTCCTTCTTCTCCGCCTTCATGACGCCGGTTGCCTTCCAGCTTTTATCGAGCTTGTCACTCTCGACAAGTCTGGAAACGCTTTTTACCGCGATCTCTTCTGCACGGTTTTGACTGACAGGATCATGGGCGTGCCCGTGATCATGTCCCGCGCCGGCCATGGCTACTACCGAGAAAAGGCTTAACACCAGGCTGAAAAGAATTGTTTGAATGCGCATACTATTTTTTCTCCTATAGTGAATCGATGCTTTCGTGTGTGGTTGTAGCTGGGTGTTGAATTGGTTTTACTTGTCCCATCTCCTTCTTTGAATCTCCAAGTTGATATTCACCTTTGGTTTTCAGTGTGATAGTAACTGGCGACCGGCTGCTGTTCTTCCAGTACCAGCCATGCGTCCCGTCAAAAGAGGCGGTCAAAGAGCCGCGTGATTGGCTGTCGGTGCTCTTTTCAAAGCTTTGAAAGAAACCCGTGGTATCACCCGCCGGTTCCCCGTGGAAGTCGAAGAAAAGACGTTCGCCGTCGGTTTGCCATGAATACTCAAATGTTGCGCCTTCCGCCAGATGAAGCTTGTATTCCTTATCGCTCCTGGCCGGAATGGTCACGGTGATTGAATCTTTCCATTGAACTTGCTGGGGATCCTGGATTTTTCCAGCCTCGGCAACGATATTGTGACTTGCGACGTTCTGAGTTGGCGCCGCGCTTGCCGCTAATACCTCCGCATTACTGGTGTGCTCATAGCCGTGCATCTGCATGAGGAAAAGCAGGCCACCTGCCGCGATCAGACCATAATTCGCGACCAGACTGAAAGACCGGAAGGCATGGCTTTTCCGCCAGGTGGCAATGAGCAGCAACATCAGGGCCAAAGCGCTGACTTGCCCCAGTTCGATGCCGACATTAAATGAAATGATATTCAGTAACAGGCCGTCTTCGCTTAACGGCAGTTCCTGCAAGCGCGAGGACAAACCGAAACCGTGAATCAGGCCCAACCCGATAATCATCAACATCATGTTGGGCGGATTGATACCGAGGTATTTTCGAAAGCCGTCAATGTTGGCGAAGGCAATGTAGCAGACGCTCAGAGCGATCACGGCGTCGATGGCGAAGTAGTTGAGCTGGATAGCGTTGAACGTGGCGTAGATCAGGGTCACGCTGTGACCAAGTGTAAACGCGGTGACGTATTTGGCGATATCGCGGAAGCTGGTCAGGAAAAAGATGATCCCGAACACAAACGCCAGGTGATCGTAACCGGACAACATATGGGTTGCGCCAAGCCACATATAGCGAAGGTTGCTCCCCTCGATAATGGCCAGCTTATCGGCCTCCGACATGCCGTGTGCATACGCATATTGCGAAAGCAGCGTAAACACGAATAGCCCGGCTATCAGGGGAAAAATTTTGGATTTCGATAACATCTTGTACAATTCTCCCTCACTTATTGAGTCTGATTTATGTCTTGCCATGGAGATTTCGCCGGGTCGGGCATATGCGATCTGAGGTCATGATGAATGACACGCACGGATTTTACATTCGCCGGCATAGCGGGGATCTTGAGCTGGAACTTCGCGATACGGGATTTAACGCTCATGCGCTTATAACCAATGGCGGCCTCTTTAAATGGCGTGCCGTCAGGGGCAATAAGTTCGATATGCAAATGGCCGGGGATGGGCCCGCGACTTGGGAACCGGCGCTGCAGTTCGCCCCGCAGCACCATTGTCGCATCCGAAGTCTGCAAGTAGGCCCGGCTGATACGCACGCTATGCGAGTCAACACGCTCTATCGTCACATCCTCTTCTTTCACAAGACTCGTGTTCGCAGCACATCCAGAGAGAACGACGGTTCCTGCCAGGATAACCGGCACAGCAAAAGATTTGAGCATGGCCTTGGGCAACATAATCTCGTTCCTTCTCGTTTCATTTATTTCAGTCACAGGTGCCCTCCTTCTTCCACAGGCGTGGTCCAGTACACGCCCTGGCCGGTGACGCTGTTTTCCGCCTGGCGAAGCGCCGCCAGCACGCCACTGACATCCGCGTCATCGAGCAGGATATCCACCCGCACCCGCGGCGTGTAGCCGACCACTTTGTCCCGCGCCGAGAGAAACGGATCGCTTTCCACCTGTGTCCCGTGCCCTTCCACATGGCTGAAGGTAAAGCCGGACACCTGGTTCAGGGTCCGTAGTTGATCGGCCAATTCCTGCTGGGTATTGGCGTGAACGATCAGGGTGAGAATCTTCATACTTGTTCCTCCGTTGTAGGTTGAGCCAGGCGTTGCTCGGCCCGTCCTTCTAGCCAGGCATACAGGGTGGGCAGCAGCACCAGCGTGAGCAGCGTTGACGTGAACAGCCCGCCGATCACCACCACCGCCAGCGGGCGCTGCAGTTCGGAGCCCGGACCGGTCGCCGCCAACAAAGGCACCAGACCCAGGCTGGCGATCAACGCGGTCATGAGCACCGGGCGGAGCCGGCGTTCGGCGCCTTCCTGCACCGCCTGGATCACTGTTCGGCCGGCTTCACGCAATTGGTTGAAGTAGGTCACCATCACCACGCCGTTGAGCACCGCCACACCAAACAGGGTGATGAACCCCACCGATGCCGGTACCGACAGATAGAGGCCGGACAGGTACAGACTGACCACGCCGCCGATCATGGCGAAGGGTATGTTGAGTATGATCAGGCCGGCCTGGCGCAGGGAACGAAAGGTGGTGAACAGCATGACGAAGATCAGCGCGATGGCGATCGGTACCACCAGTGCCAGGCGGGCGGCGGCGCGCTGCTGGTTCTCGAACTGGCCGCCGTAGGTGACGTAATAACCCGGCGGCAGTTGCAGTTCACGTTCCAGTGCAGCGCGTACTTCGTCGACGAAACCCACCACATCGCGGCCTTCGACGTTGGCCTGCACCACCACTTGGCGCTTGGCCGACTCGCGGGTGATCGCCACCGGACCATCCACCTCGCGCAGCGCGGCCAGGCTACTCAAGGGAATCTTGTCTCCCGAAGGCGTTTCCACCCGTAGCGCCCCAATGTCAGCCGGAGACGTTCGAGCCTTTTCCGGATAGCGCAACAAGACGCCGATGCGTTGATTGCCCTCGATCACCTCGGTGGCCACGCGGCCGCCAACAGCGATCTCCACCAATCGATTGATGTCCTCGATGTTGATGCCGAAGCGGGCGATGGCCTGGGGATCGATCTCGATCTGCAGATAGGTCTGACCGGACAGCGGGGCGCGAAAGACATCCATGGCCCCGGGTACGGCATTGACCAGTGTTTCAATCTGCCTGGACTTCTCCTCCAGCACACCGAGATCGTCACCGTAGAGCTTGATCGCCATCGCGGCCCGCACGCCGGTCAGCATTTCGGAGACCCGCATGTCAATGGGCTGGGTAAAGGCATAGTCGATGCCGACAAAACCATCGAGCTTCTCGCGCAGTCGCTCCTGAAATTCCTCCAGGCTCACCGTCCACTGGTCGCGGGGTTTGGTGATGAGGAAGTTGTCGGTTTGATATAGACCCATGGGATCCATGCGCAGCTCATCGGCACCGGTGCGCGACACTACACCGATGACCTCGGGCAATTCCATCATGGCCTTTTGATAGGGCTCATCGAGTGCCAAGGAACGTTCCAGCGAGATGCTGGGCAGCTTTTCGATGATGATTACGGTAGTGCCTTCGTCCATCACCGGCATGAACTCCTTGCCTATCAGTGGAAACAGCGAGACAGCGCCCAGCAGCAACGCCAAGGCCCCACCCACAGCCGCCTTGCGGTGATGCAGCGCCCAGCGCATGACCGGCAGATAGCCCTGCTTCAGCACCCTCAGCACCCGGCTATCCTGCTCGGCGCCGCCACGCATCAACAGACTGGCGAACACCGGGATGACCGTCAGCGATAATATCAACGAGCCAATGAGGGCGAAGGCAATGGTCACCGCCAGCGGCGTGAACATCTTGCCCTCCAGCCCGGACAGGCTGAACAAGGGCAGGAACACCACGATGATGATCAGCACCGCGGAAATCACCGGCGTGGCCACCTCCAGCGCCGCGCGGTAGATCAGGTGCAGGCGACCGACCCCCTTGGGGGCGTGGCAGAGCTGGGTATGGATGTTCTCGACCACCACCACGGCGGCATCCACCAGAATGCCGATGGCGATCGCCAACCCCCCAAGCGACATAAGGTTGGCGCTCACGCCGAACAGGCGCATCATCACAAAGGTGAACAGCACCGAGAGCGGCAATATCAGCGCCACGGTCAGGGCGGCACGCAGGTTGCCGAGCATGACGATCAAGACCAGCAACACCAGGATCACAGCCTCGCCCAGTGCCTTTTCCACCGTCCACACCGCCTGGGTCACCAGCTCGGTGCGGTCATAGAAAGGCACGATACGCACGCCTTCGGGCAGGGCCACCTTGATCGCTTCGAACTCGCGTTTGACACCGTCGACAGTGGTGCGGCTGTTGGCGCCCTTGCGCAACAGGGCCAGGCCGGTCACCACCTCGCCTTCGCCGTCGGCGGTGACCGCGCCATAGCGGGTCAGAGAGTTGATGCGGACCTCGGCCAGGTCGCCGACGTGCAGCGGAACACCGTTACGGGTGGCGACAGTGACACTGCGGATATCCTCCATATCCCGTAGTTGTCCCACCGTGCGCACCAACAGCACCTCGTCATTACGGTTGATGCGATCGCCACCGGCATTGCGGTTGTTGGTTTCCAGTGCGTTTGTCAGGTCGTCGATCGACAGGCCGTGCGCCAACAGCGCCGTAGGATTGGCCACGACCTCGAACACCTTGACCTCACCACCGAGGGAGTTGACTTCCGCCACGCCCTCGACGGTGCGCAGGCGCGGGCGGATCACCCAGTCCTGGATGCGGCGCAGTTCCCGGTTGCTGTAGCCTTCACCCTCGACCCGGTACATGTAGCCCTCGCCCAGCGGTGTGGTGATGGGGCCCAGCCCGCCCTCCACACCGGCGGGCAGCTCGCCCCACACCTGGTTGAGGCGCTCACTCACCTGCTGGCGCGCCCAGTAGATGTCCGTGCCGTCCTCGAAGTCGATGATGATCGAACTCAGCGCGTACTTGGTGGTGGAGCGCAGCACGGTCTGGCGCGGCAGGCCCTGCATCTCCGCCTCGATGAGAAAGGTGATGCGGCTTTCCACCTCGGTGGGCGACAGGCCCGGCGCCTTGACGATCACCTGCACCTGGGGCGCGGCGATATCGGGGAAGGCGTCGATGGGCAGGGTGCGGAACGCCCAGATTCCACCGGCGGTCAATGCAGCGGCCAGCAGCAGTATCATCAGCCGCTGGATCAGGGAAAAACGAATCAGTGCAGCAATCATGATTTACTCGCCTCCCTGGTACTGCCAGTGGGATTTCAGCTCGGCCACGCCGCCGCTGACGATCTCGGCATCGACCGCGATGCCGCGGTGCACTGCAATCCAACCGTCCGACTCCGCGCCGATCTCGATCTCTACCGGTGCATAACGCCCAGGAGCCAGAACCTTGAACAGGTAGGCCTGTTCACCAACCCGGAACACCGCGCTGGCGGGCACCATCAAGCCCTGGGTAGCGACCCCGGTCAGGGTCACGGCGGCGTACATGCCGGGCCGCAACACACCGTCGGGGTTGTCGACTACGATCCGGCCGTCCAAGGTCTGGCTTTGACGGTCCACTTCACCCGCCAGGGACTGCAAGCGGCCGCGGTATCCGCGCCCGGGACTGGCCTCCACCTGGATCGTAACCTCAGCGCCCAGCTTGATCTGAGGCAAGCTGGCCACCGGGATCCGCACCTCGGCCCACAGGCTGGAAAGATCATCCACATGAAAGGCGACCTGCCCGGCGGCGAGCAGTTGACCCGATTCGATCTCGACACCGGTGACCATGCCATCGATGGGGCTGGTCAACTCGAATTCCGCCAGGCGGTCGGGCTTTTTCGCCAGCGCCTCTATCTGCCGATCCGACAACCCGGCGAGCGATAACAAGCGGCGCCGCGCATCCAGGGTGGCGCGTGCGCTCTTGAATTCACTGTCCACCGTGAGCCAGCGGCTTTCGGCGACGATGCCGTCCTTCCATAATCCTTCAATACGGGTGCGATCGGCGCGCGCCAGTTCGAAGCGGGCCAAGGCCTCCAGATAACCAGCCTGTGCCTGGCCCAGGCTGTTACTGCGCAGGCGGGCCAGTACCTGCCCCTTGCGCACCGTCTCGTTCTCCACCGCCAGCAGTTCGGTCACCATGCCTTCCACGACCGGCGTGACACGATGGCTCTTGCGCCGGTCGGTGGTGAGGGTCGCGGTCAGATTCAGGCGCGGCTTCAGTTCGCGCGTGGCCACGGCGGCAGTGGTGAGCCGCGCGCTGGCCAATTGTTCCTGGGTCAGTTCGAGTTCAGCGGCCGACGCCAGCGCCGGGATCAGTATGAAAAACAGAGTGGCTAATGGCTTATTCATCGTGAGTATCCTGTTCGGTTGAGACAAGGGCGCGACCAGCGGCCAGGCGCAGTTCCGCGGCCTCCAGCCACGCCTCTTGCAGTAATTCCAGATAGCGTTCGCGGGCGTCGAAATAGGTATTATTGGCATCGATCAACGAGAGGATCTCTACCTCGCCGCTGGCATACGCCTTGCGCGTCAGATCGAATACGCGTTGCGCGGGTTGAAACACCCGCGTGCGGTAGTGCTCGCCCTGTTGTACGAGATGATTCAAATGCAGATAGCTCTGCTGCAGACGACTACTCAAATCCCGTTCCAGTGCCTGCAGTTCCGATTGAACTTCAATCACTTGTGCCCGGGCTTCGCCGATGCGTCCGCTGTTTCGATCCCACAACGGCACGGTGATACCGATGCCAATGCCGGTGACCTCCTGGCGGCGACCGTTGAGGAAGTCTCTTTCACGAAACAGGCGCAGGCTGGGATCGGGCAGGCGCTCGGCGCGCGCCAGGTTCACGCCCGAGCGCGCGGCCTCAACGCGGTATCTCGCAGCTAGCAACGCCGGATGGCCTGGCAAATCCGCCTGCAACTGATCCAACGCGGGGACGGGGCCGAACGGTTCAAGGGCCGCCAATCTCGGCGTCGTCTCGTCGGCCAGGCCCAAGTAGGCCCTGAACCGGCTAAGTGCTTCGTTGTAAGCACCTTCCGCCTTGTCCAAGCCTTGCTGCGCCGCCTCCCGGATCAAATCCAGACGCAGACTCTCCAAGTCGGAGAGTTCTCCGGCCTGAGCACGTCGGCGCCCCGTGCGCTGCAGGTCACCAGCAAGTTGCAGGCGCTGTTCCGCCAGGCGCAAGCGCTCCGCTGCCAGCTGCAAGGTGTGGTAGCGCTGCGCTACCCCTGTTTCCAGGCGCACCTGTTGATAGCGGCGTTCGGCGCGGGCGGCATCCAGCGCCGCCCCGGCGACGGCCTGCCGATGTCCGAGACGACCGCTCAGCGGCAGCGGCTGGTTGATCGCAAACTGGGTAAAATCGGTGCCCCCGGTGCCTTCATCCTTTCCAATCTTGTCGTCGGCACGCAGTTCGATCTGTGGATTCGGCCATACGCCTGCCTGTTCCAGCGCGCCTTGGCGTGCACTCACAGCCGCCTGTGCACCGCGTGTTTCCGGCGCAATCTCGACCACACGCCGGATGCTGTCTTCCAGCGTCCATGTGCTCTGCGATTGTCCCAGTGCCGACATCGGCGCGATGCACGACAGCAGGAACCACAGCGCCGCTACTCGCCTGTTTTTTCGGCGCCTTAAGTAAAAAACATTGAACATCACCCACTCCATAAGCGCGGCATCGTTGATACGACACACGCGGAAAAGTATTTAAAGACAAAAAGCCGTGCAGCATCGCTCAGCAAAGACCAGTACTTGGTCTCCACAGGCAACTGCTATTGAAAAGTCAGGCTTAGAGCGGGGGTGCGCGCAGGGGTGGCCGTAGAGTAAAAGGCCAGGAAAGGAAGGGTGTATGGCGATAGGGACGCCACGATATCTGAGAACGAAGGCGTCTCGGCAGAAGCAGAATCACTGCCGTAAAAAAGGCTATGACCAGCGATCCAAGGGTCAGTTTTTTCAAGAACCCCTGTTGAGTCAGATCGATTTGCCCCACTTCATCAGGATGTTCTTGTTCCAAGGAACCGTGGTCGATGTGGGCTTGCTGTTGATGTGTATGGTCAGACGTCAGCGGATCGTGGTTATAGGTATGCACGTGCAATCGCACACCCTGGATGAACACCAGGGCGATAGCCAGGTAGGCTACCCAGACGATTTTCTGGAACGTGGTCAATTGCGATCGATACATAGCGCTGGGAGTCTATCTACCTTTCCGACCTAAGGCAACCACTCGATTTCGCCTCCGAGGCCTTTGATTTTTTATGTATTCCCTTATGTGTCGGCATCTCGGTAAAAACATAATAGGGTGTCACTTTCACCCAAGTGGCCTGCGGTAAGGTGCCGGCGGATTCAATCCTCGTCGGGCTGTATGGTGATTACGGCTCACCCTGATCACCCCGACCGGCGATCTGCTTCAACATCTTCAACATCGTCAACTCCGCCTCCATCGACCGCCTGTCACGGGGTACCCGATAGAGTTGGAACAGCAGCCGGTCACCGGAACTGTAACAACCCCCTGTCGCGCATCCTGTGTAGCTCACCCTGTTTTTTTATCGTACGTGATATATTGCCAAGAATGGCAGGCGGCGCATCTCTATTTCTCACGTACGGTATATTTTTATTGCCGTAAGCCGATCAAGGTACTATTTTTTACCGTACGGTAATTTTTCTAGAGGCGTGGCCATGACAGAGGAAGACATCACTTATGGAACGGTCCAGACCGCCGAGGAACTCGGCCGCCTGGCGCGCGCCTATCGCAAACAGCGGCGCCTGACATGCCGCTTGGAACTTGTGATTCGCACAGGCTTTCAGAACAGAACGGCCTGACCACAGGGGTCCACAGGCGCCGCTGACCGCGGCCCCGCCCTTGGCTGCGCGAGTGAGAGGCTCGCTACGCCGTGGCGGGCAAGGCCTGTGGACTCTGTGGACAGCCTGAACTCTGATACATCCGGCGGTGGATCGGCAACGAAGGGGACTGCACAGGGGGTGGTTACAGTGTAACCACCCCCTGTCGCGCATCCTGTGTAGCTCATTCTTTTTTTACCGTACGTGATATATCGCAGCCATTGGAAGGCGAAGCACCTACATTTCTCACGTACGGTATATTTTTCTTGCGGTCAGCCGATCAAGCTGCTATTTTTTACCGTACGGTATCTTTTATGAGGGCGCAGCTATGCCGCAGGATGACATCGCTTACGGAACGGTCCAGACCGCCGAGGAACTCGGCCGCCTGGCACGCGCCCATCGCAAACAGCGGCGCCTGACGCTGGAGACGGTCTCCGGGCTCGGCAACTTGAGCACGCGCTTTCTGTCGGAGTTCGAGCGGGGCAAGGAGACGGCCGAGATCGGCAAGATCCTGAAGGCGCTGCGTACCCTGGGGTTAGAGGTCATCATCCAGCCGCGCGGGCGATCGGTGCAGGCTGGCCATCCCAGCAAAACCGGCAAGGAGGCCACGTGAGCGATCCCGATACCCTCAATCTCTGGCACGAGCAGCGCCGGGTTGGTCAGCTTTGGCGCAATCCGGCCGGGGCTATCGGGTTTCGCTACGATCCCGACTGGATCGCGGGCGGCGGTTTCGCCGTCTCCCGTTCCCTGCCACTGGCGGTCCGGGAATTCGCCCCGGAAGAAGGCACCGCCCAGCGCTGGTTCGCCAACCTGCTGCCCGAAGGGGCCGTGCGCGAGCACATCGTCCGCGACCTCAAACTACCGAATACCGATTTCGACCTGCTCCGTGCCATCGGTGGCGAGTGCGCCGGCGCACTGTCGATTCTATCCCTGGAACAGCAGCCGTCGGGGCAGCGGCAGTACAGCCTGCTGACAGAAAAGGACTTGGCCGACCTGGCGGCGCGGCGCGGGCAGATCTATGCGGCCTGGCCGGCGGACGTGCGCCCGCGGCTATCGCTCGCCGGCGCCCAGGACAAGTGCCCGGTGCTGGTGCGCGACGATCAGTATTTTCTGCCGCAGGGCGAGGCGCCGTCCAGCCACATCCTCAAGTTCGAGCTGACCGACTACCGTCATCTACCCGCCTACGAGACCTTCACCACACAACTGGCCGCGGCCATAGGCTTGCCGGTCGTGGACATCGCCTTGCACGCTGTCGGGCAGATCCGCTATGCGCAGATCGTCCGCTATGACCGCGTATGGGATGACCACGGCCAAGTACAGCGGCTGCATCAAGAGGATTTTTGTCAGGCCCTGGGTTACGGGCACGAGAAGAAATACCAGGAACACGGCGGGCCGTCCTTCGCGCAGTGCTACCGTCTGGTGCAGGAGGCCTCCAGCGATCCGGCCATCGACGTGCAACACCTGCTGCGCTGGCAGATTTTCAACGTGCTGGCGGGCAACTCGGACGGCCACGCCAAGAATCTCTCCCTGTTGCATCTGCCCGATGATGCGACGCGCCTGGCACCGTTTTCTATGACCTAGTGTGCACGCGTGCCATCAAACGCATCGATTACCATCTCGCCTTCGACGTCGGCGGCGAACGCAATCCCAGTGTGATCACGCCAAATCACTGGGAGGCGCTTGCCAAGGCGTGCGACGTGCGACCGCAATTCCTAAGTAACCTGGTACGTGAAACTGCGGCCGCTCTGCAGGTAAGGCTCCGGTCGGTACGGGAAGCCTTCGAGGCACACTACGGCGCCTATCCGGCGCTGCAACGCATCGAAAAGGTGGTCACCACACAGTGCCGGCGTAGCGAGAAACGGTAGCGGGATCACGGCGATCAGGGGACGCGACAAACGCTCGTTTACGTAGCAGGAAATTTGGAGATGGACGTCACGCGAAGTGACGCCCTACCCCAGACAGGATACGCCCCGCGCGAGGCGGGGCGTTGTCGTTGATTACGACTCGGCTTCCTGGAACACCTCATCGAGATCTATGGCGGCAGCCTCCACACAATGCTCGACAACCAGCGCTTTGACCTTGCTGCCATCCGATTGCGTAATATGACGTAGGTCCTCGGGCTCAAAGCCTTCGGTGTCATAGTCGACCACGGCCACGGCGGGTGCGATATCGGGCCAATCAGCTACGACCGCCTGCACCAATCCGCCCTCGATGACGACGACCAGGCGTTCACACGCCTTCCGAGGACTGCGGCAAGCCTTGCCCCCTGCTGCTCCGGATGCTTCAAGCGCGACCTGATAGGCCTGATCCAGCTCATCCCAGTCGACACTGCCGCCGCGCTCTTCGCCGTGGCGGTAAGCTTCCACGAGCAACTGTGCGGCCTGAAAAGCCGCATCCCGGCGGCGAATCGCTTTGACGCTGGCATCGGGATCCGGCCAGTCCCCGGTCACTTCACTCTCTACGGTAAACTCCAGCGGAATACCGGCGTCACCCTTTTCCTCGAAGTCATCGTAGAGCAGCGGGACTTCTGCCGAGTCCTGCCAGATATCGCCCTGATCGAACAGCTCACCGGCCTTGGCGATGGCGGCATCACGGCTTTCGGCATCGATGCCGACCATGACCCGGTGTTCGTAGGGCAACGCGTATTGAATGATATATCTCATCATGGTTCTCCTCTTGGTTCTTCAATTGGAGAGACCATCACCCACCAGGGAGAAGGCCTCCCCGATGGGTGTGGTTGTGATCAAGTCATGGACTTGATGAAGTGAAACGAGGGTACTGAAACGCTTTTCAGTCCTCGTTGGGCAACAGGATGGTGATCACGGGCTCGCCCTGATCACCCGGCCCGACGATCAGCTTCAGCGTGGTCAATTCCGCTTCCATCGAATACCCATCGCGGCGCACCCGGTAGAGTTGGAATAGCAGCCGGTCACCGGAACCTGAGGCGGTTCGGGTGGCATGGGACGCCATGAAGAGCACGTCCCATAACCGGCCGGACTGATCCTGAGGTACCTGCCCTTCACTGTCGCCTTCCGACCAGGCCACACAATCGGCCCAGACATCGGACGTCAGGGCTACCGGCCATTTAAAACCGGCTTCCTTTGCCATGTCACCCGCATCGATCAAAACCCCATCCTCAATGGCCTGGGCGCGGGTATACGTGGATATGACATTGCCGAAAAACGAATCGGCTGTTTGTTCATTTGAAGAGTTGGACATAGTGTTTCTCCTTTGTGGAAGTAACACCGGGTCGCACTCCTTCCCTGCCGGGAAAGAGAATGCTTTCCCGGCAGGGTTTGTGAAAAGAAATGGATGTCAGAGCAAACCACGTTCAGCGAATGACACGCTTTCACCGCCAGACACCACGAAGTGGTCGAGTACGCGCACGTCAACCAGTGCGAGTGCCTCTTTCAGCCGGCGGGTGATCATCTCGTCCG
>JAVVEP010000042.1 GCA_032250735.1 Gammaproteobacteria bacterium | reverse complement strand
CAGCCAACACTTCCCGGGTTCGCGAGATTCCATACAACTACACCTCCTTTTCCGACCGGGAAATCGTGATTCGATTTCTGGGGGAGGCCCAGTGGGACACCCTCAACCAATTACGCGGATCCCGGCGCACCGGCCGCTCGGCACGGATGCTGTTCGAGGTGCTGGGCGACCTTTGGGTGGTCTCACGCAACCCCTTTATTCAGGATGACCTGCTGCAAAACCCCAAACGGCGCGCTTCGCTGATCCATGCCCTGCATCATCGGCTCGAGCAGATCATCGCGCGGGCCGACAAAAACCCGCGGGCCATCGCCCTGGTTAATGCCGCGCAAACCGCAATTCGCAGCTTCGAAAGTGAATTCGCCACCGAGCAGGACCTGCGGCGCAGGACCCAGCAGCGGCTGTCCCGCATCACCCGCGCCGATAATATCGATTTTGGCGGGCTCGCCAAGGTCAGCCATGTCACCGATGCCTCCGACTGGCGGGTCGAATACCCCTTTGTAGTGCTGACGCCGGATACCGAGGCCGAAATGGCCGCGGTGGTGCAGGCCTGCGTGGAAATCGGCATCGGCATCATTCCCCGCGGGGGCGGCACCGGCTACACCGGCGGGGCGGTGCCACTGCAACGGCATTGCGCCGTCATCAACACGGAAAAGCTGGACGCCCTGGGCCCCGTTACGCTGCAACGAATTGCCGACATTGACCGCGAGGTGCCGACCATCCGCGTCGAGGCTGGTGTCGTTACCCGGCGTGTCGCAGAGGCCGCCGAGGCCCGTGGCTACGTGTTCGCCGTCGACCCCACATCACAGGATGCCTCCTGCATCGGCGGCAACATTGCCATGAATGCCGGCGGCAAAAAGGCCGTGCTGTGGGGCACCACGCTGGACAACCTGCTTTCCTGGCGCATGGTGATGCCGGACGGCCACTGGCTCGAAGTCGAACGCCTCAGACACAACCTCGGCAAGATCCACGATCAGGCCGAGGCCGTTTTTCGCGTCACCCACTTCGAATCCGATGCCAATACGCCCACTGGCGAGACCGAAATCCTGCGTATTCCCGGCACCGAATTACGCAAACAGGGACTGGGTAAGGACGTCACCAACAAATTTCTCGGTGGGCTGCCCGGCGTGCAAAAAGAGGGCTGCGACGGCCTCATTACCTCGGCCGTTTTTATCCTGCATAAGATGCCGCAACACATTCGTACCGTTTGCCTGGAGTTTTTTGGTGCCGATCTGCGCCGCGCGGTACCCGCCATCGTCGAAACCAAGGACTATCTCGACGCCCTGCCAGACGTGCAGCTGGCCGGCATGGAGCACCTGGATGAGCGTTACGTACGGGCCGTCAAATACAGCACCAAGGCGCCGCGCGCCGAAAATCCGAAAATGGTACTGGTGATCGATGTCGCCGGCGATGATGAAGACAGCGTTGCCGAAGCCGCCTCGATGATCGTGCGCATGGCCAACGCTCGCGGTGCTGAGGGTTTTATCGCGGTAAGTCCCGAGGCCCGTCACCGCTTCTGGTTAGACCGCGCCCGTACGGCAGCCATTGCAGCCCACACCAACGCCTTCAAAATAAATGAAGATGTTGTTATTCCCCTGGATCGGCTGGCCGATTACAACGAAGCCATCGAACGGATCAATATTGAATATTCCACCCGCAATAAATTGCGGATGATTGACAGCGTACTGGATTATCTCGATAGCGACCTGAGCAAACAGCCAATCATTGACAGCGAATCGGGCAAGGCGCTCAACGAAGAGATCAGCGCCATCTTTGCGGCGAAAAGGGCCGCCGCGCAAGAACATTTACAGGCCATGCAGCAACGCTGGACCTGTATTCTTGAACACCTTGATGACTCCGCCAACATGCACCAGCAGCTGCTCGACAGCCTCGATTCCGTCATCCGGGAAAAGGTTCAGCCGGGCGAAACACTGTTTCATCTCATGCAGCGCCGCGACCTTCGCATCTCGTACCGCAGTGAAGTCGAACGCCCGCTGAAACAGATTTTCAACGACCGCGAACTCTCTAGCGTGCGTGACAGGCTGGACGCCATTCACCAGGACATCCGCAGCTCCCGCCTCTTCGTCGCCACTCACATGCACGCCGGTGATGGCAACGTGCACACCAATATCCCGGTGCATTCCAACGATTACCACATGCTGCAGGAGGCCGAAAACGTGGTCGAACGCATCATGGGCATTGCCGAAAACCTCGGCGGCGTGATCTCTGGCGAACACGGCATCGGCATTACCAAAATGCAGTTTCTGGATCAGGCCACCATCACCGCCTTCACCCGTTACAAACAGCAGGTCGATCCACAACAGCATTTTAATCCCGGCAAACTGCTGGCGGGTTCCGGCCTTGGCAATGCCTACACGCCTTCGTTGCGACTATTGCAGCAGGAGGCGCTGATCCTTGAGGCCAGCGAGCTGGGCGCGCTTAATGATGACATCAAGGACTGCGTGCGCTGCGGAAAATGCAAACCGGTTTGCACCACGCATATCCCGCGCGCCAATCTATTGTATTCGCCCCGCAACAAGATTCTTGCCACGGGACTCATCATTGAAGCTTTTCTGTATGAGGAGCAGACGCGTCGCGGCATCTCCCTGCGTCACTTCGACGAAATGAACGATATCGCCGATCACTGCACCGTGTGTCACAAATGTCTCGCGCCCTGCCCGGTCGATATCGATTTCGGCGACGTCTCGATTCGCATGCGCAGCCTGCTCAAATCCTTCGGCAAAAAGCGCAGCAACCTCAGCACCCGCGCCTCGATGGCCTACCTTAACGCCACCGATCCACGCACCATCAACCTGATGTACAACACCCTGCTGAAGTGGGGCTTCCGCGGCCAGAACCTGGCCTACCAGTGGGCGAAAAAACTCAAACTGGGCCGCCAGAAATCGCGGCCTGTCGCCACCACCGGAAAAATGACCACCCGCACGCAGATCGTCAATTTTGTCAGCAAACCCCTGCCGCCCAAACTGCCGGCGCAGACCATGCGCCAGTTGCTGGCACTGGAGGACGACAAAAACGTCCCCATCCTGCGTGACCCCGCCAACACCAACGAGCAGAGTGATGCGGTGTTCTATTTTCCCGGCTGTGGCTCGGAACGCCTGTTCAGCCAGATCGGCATGGCGACGCTTGCCATGCTGTACCGGGTCGGCACCCAAACGGTATTACCACCCGGTTACCTCTGTTGCGGCTACCCGCAGACATCGGGGGGCGATACCCAGAAGGGGCAGCAGATCTCGGTCAATAATCAGGTGCTGTTTCACCGGCTGGCCAACACGCTCAATTACATGGACATCAAAACGGTGATCGTGTCCTGCGGCACCTGCATGGACCAGCTGCAGAAATACCGCTTCCAGCAGATATTCCCCGGCTGTCGCCTGCTGGACATCCACGAATACCTGATGGAAAAAGGCATCACCCTGGACAGCGCGACGACGGGCGGCACGCAGTATCTGTATCACGACCCCTGCCACAGCCCGATGAAGACCTATGCGCCCATCAAGGTCGCCTCCACACTGTTGGGCAAAGGCGTGCTGGACTCGGATCGCTGTTGCGGCGAGGCCGGCACCTTTGCGGTGTCACGCCCCGATATCGCCACCCAATTGCGCTTTCGCAAACAGGAGCAGCTCCAGGCGGGTATCGAACAGCTTACCGGCGCACCAACCGCAAAGGCCGGCAATGTCAAAATGCTGACCTCCTGCCCGGCCTGTCAACAGGGGCTGTCGCGTTATAAAGAAGATACGGGTCTTGAGGTGGACTATATTGTCGTTGAGCTGGCCAAGGGCCTGCTCGGCGAGGACTGGCAGCAACAGTTTACGGCGAAAATAAAATCGGGCGGAATTGAACGGGTCTTGTTGTAAGCACCGCCGGCAAGATCAACATCGCGCCAGATCCCTGCGCCAAAGCATCTCGTTACGCATAAGCCGGGTGGTGATACCGACACCTGGCCACCCGCCAACACCTTTTGCCAGAGCTGCGGCCAGGCCTTATCGATAATCGTACCCAGGCACATATTCATCTTGTAAACGCACACCATGAACCAGTACCCTTAGCCACCATGTACGAAGACGACGACAACATCGAAGAGCGCGAAAAGAGCAAATCCCAGGTCAAGCGGGAGATGCATGAATTGCTCGCACTCGGCGAGGTGCTGGTCAACCTCCCCAAGGAGCAGTTTGCCAAGATCGAGCTGCCGGAAACCCTGCATGACGCCGTGCTTGAAGGCCGGCGCATTACCCAACACGGGGCGCACAAACGTCAGCTGCAATTTATCGGCAAACTGATGCGAACGGTGGATGCCGAGCAGATTCGCCAGCAGGTGGACACGCTTGAAGGACATTCAAAACAGGCCGCCGCCAACCTGCATCATATCGAGCGCTGGCGTGACGACCTGCTGACGCAGGGAGATGCGGCGCTGGAACGTTTACTGACAGAATTTCCCGCGGCCGACCGGCAATATCTGCGGCAGCTGATCCGTAATGCCAAGAAGGAGATGCAGGAAAACAGGGCGCCGAAGTCGGCGCGGTCACTGTTCAAATATTTGCGGGACCTGCAGGACGAGGCCTGAGAGCCTGTGAAAAAATCGCCAGCCTACTGCGGGCGCCGCTTTGCGGCTGCAACGGCGTTGCGCTACGTGAAAACGGCGGTCATTTGGTCCACCAAACTCCCTTGTTTTCACGTAGCGCGCCTTGTTTCGCTCGCAAATCGACGCCCTCGCTACGGCCGTCGAATTTTTCACAGGCTCTGAGCGTCTGCTCAGCTCATCGAACACTTTATCTTGCGATGCTCCAGCACCGGAAAATTGAGCCGCACCGATTTCTGGTAGGCGGGATCCGTCTCCGCAAGCACAAAACCCGAACCGCTGGGCAATCGATCCAGCACCACCCCCCAGGGATCAACAATCATGCTGTCGCCGTAGGTTTCCCGCCCATTGACGTGATAACCACCCTGCGCCGCCGCGATCACATAACATAAATTTTCCACTGCCCGGGCCCGCACCAGCACTTCCCAGTGGGCGCGGCCGGTGATGGCGGTGAATGCCGCAGGCAGGGCGATGATCTCCACTCCCTTGTCCAGCATGCGCCGGAAGAGACCGGGAAAACGCAGGTCGTAACACACGCTCAGACCCAGGCGGCCGAAGGGCGTATCCACCACAATCACCTGCTCGCCGTTCTCGATGGTTTCCGACTCGACATAATTCTCGCCACTCGCCGGCAGCACCACATCAAACAGATGGATTTTGTCGTAACGGGCCACACGCTGACCCTTGTCATCGAACAGCAGGGAGGCGCCACGCACCTTATTGGCCGCATCCGCAATCAGGGGAACGGTGCCGCCCACGATCCACAGCCCGTGCTTGCTCGCCTGCGCGGCCAGAAAATCCTGGATCGGGCCCTGACCGTCGGCCTCGCGCACCTTAACCTTATCCGTTTCCGACATACCCATAATGGCGAAATTCTCCGGCAAGACCACCAGCTGGGCGCCGGCCCCGGCCGCCATGGCGATCAAACGCCCGGCCTCAATCAGGTTTGCGTTTACGTTCGGCCCGGAAGCCATTTGCACTGCAGCGATTTTTGCCATTGGATTTCCTGAATCTGTTTTCTATTTATCGACCTGCGCTATGGCGCGAAAGCATAGCACCTCAACCGCTTTCTCGACAGTTTGCAGGCCCGCCTAATTGCCGCTATTCGCCCTCAGCAACAGGCCTGGCGGTTTTTACCTTGTCAATCTGCGGCGCATTCCAGCTACCCGTAATGGTGTACTGATTGCGTGTCACATCATCGATGTTCGGCTGAAACAGCTTCTGAAAAGCCAGGATCGCCGCCCCCACCTGCGGTGTTGCGGTGAGAAATCCCAGCACCGGCAGCGTATCCGCCACATGTGGCGTGACGGTGACTAACTGGTCATAGTCCTGCTGCGCCAGGCCGGTACGGCCCGCAATCTCGACACGCGCCGCCGGCCCTTCCATATAAAGATTGTTGGTGTAGGCATCGCCGCCCTCGATCTGGAAACTGCCCCTGATACGATCAAAACTGAAACCCTTTTTAAACACATCGGAAAAATCCAGCATCAGTCGCCGTGGCAGCGTCTGAATACTCAGCATGCCGAACATCCGACCGGCACCCGGATCCACATCCAGCACATAGCCATTTTTGAACGCCAGGGTCAGGTGGCCGCGGATTCGCTGCGCATCAAGATCAAACAGGGAGCCCGGCCAGGCCAGCCCCAGATCGACCACCCCCTCACCCTTATCGATGCCGCCCACATAATCCAGCGCCTTCAGCGTGCGGCCTATGTTCGAGCTTTCCAGATGCATCGTCATGTTGGACTGCTGCTGGTTGCCGCGGATGTACCAGCCGCCGCGCGCCGTCACCGTCGTCGCCTGCGGCCGCAACACCAGCTGCTCGATGCGCAGCCCATCGGCGACCCGGGTGGTCTCCAGGCGCAATTTTCCAAAGCGGCTATTCTGAAACCGGAAATCATCGACACGAATATCCAGCGCCGGCACTGCCCGCGGATCCGTCGCCGCCCCGCCCACCTCCAGCTTTTCCAGGTAACAATAGGCAAGGTCTGCCGAGACAGGCCATTTCTGCCGATCGTAAGGAATGATGAAATTCCCCTTCAGCTCCTTCGCCTCGACCTGCGCCGTCCAGGCAGCATCCTCCGTGCGCACCTCCACGCGTGCATTATGCAGCTGCTGGCCATAGGCCTCGAACACCCGCGCCGCGACATCCGCCGAGCGCAGCCACCATTGGCCTCCACCACTGACAACGTCCGGTTCCGCATCCTGTCGGGGGCTTTGGCCTGAGGACGGTGGCGAAGCCCGCGACAACAGGAGGTTTCGCCACTCGTCCAGGGACACCGTATCCAGCCAGCCACTGAGCTGCACGCCCGGTGCATCCGGCAGCACCGCCGACCCCGCATTAAAACGGACCTCGGCACGGAGGTCATCCGCCGCGGTCATGCCGCCCAGGGTCAGAACCGTATCAACAAAACCCGCATAACTGACCCGCATCACCGGCACCTGCTCAGGCGCAAACACGATGCGCAACTCCAGACCGGCCGCCTCCCCCGCATCCTTATCGAAGGGCTGTGGCAGGCGCGCGGCCACGTCTTTCAAATCCGCCTTCACGTACAGGCTGGCGGCCGATTCAGGTGCTGACGGTGAACGCGCCGCATCACTGTCGCCGAGCGGGCGGGGCTTTTCCCTTTCACGCACCGGAATATCAAACACCACATCCCACTGACCGTTACCCGTGAGCAGGTCATCCAGCAGCGGCACATAGCGCGCGGCGAGATCCGACGCAGCAAACGGTCCACCCGCCTTGATGCGCAGCTTGCGTGACGCACCCAGTTCCTGCGTGGCAATATCGATCCGTGTGGGCTGGCCCAGCAATTCGGCCTGGATGTTTTCGGCCAGCAGGCCATCCTGGAAAAAATGCAGGCGACCCTCCACCGCCGTCAGCACTTGCCCCAGGGGCGGTATGGTCAGGGTGTTTTCCTGCAGATCGACCCAGCCCTTGACCTTCAACTCATCACCACCACCGATGGGCAAATCCAGATCCAGTTGTAACACGCTGTCGCCGCTGGCGTTCATCTGCTGCAGATGCTGACCAAACGCCGCATACAGCGGTGGACTCGCCACCAGATAATCGAGCTTTTCCTGGGTGTCGCCGCTCACCTCACCATCAACGCTCAGCAGCAGGGGCTTGACGGTCATATTCTCAATGCCGATCTTCGCCCACTGAATCTGGTTAGAAAAAATCGTGCCGCGATGCATCTCCACAAACATGCCGCGGCCTTCGAAGCGCACATCGGCACTGATGCCTGTGATCGGCGGCCAGGCATCAGCGTAATTCAGGCTGGCGTTGTCCACGGCAAACTCCACCGCAAATTTTCCCTGCCCGTCATCAAACGGAAAATCCGCCAGGTAGCCGTGAAACACCGAGCCCCCTGAAACAATCCGCGCACTGACGAAGGCCTCATCCAGCCACGCAACGGTGGCGGCTGACATGATGCCCGCCGGCAGATAGTGCGCGACCTGACTGCCATCACCGTCCTGAAAGTCCACCACCAGCGACATAAAGGGTGAGTCACGGTGCGCGTGCCTGATCACATCCAGTGTCGCCGATGCCGTCACATCCGCATTGCTGGCCTGCAGGTTACGGCCCGCGACGCGCCACTGTTCATCCTCCACCTCCCAGGCAACGTGCCCGCGCAGCTCGTTCACCGACAGCGGCCAGCGAAACAGCGTGGGAAAATCCAGCGTCACGGCGGCATGCTGCAAGGCAACCTGTCCACCCATCGAGTCCAGCCACAGCTGTCCCTCCACATTTACCGCCGCTGGAATGTGTCGCCAGGCCTCGACCGTCGCGCCGCGCAGGGTGGCATAGGCCTGGTATTGCGTCGCCTCACCCCCTTGCCAGTGCAGAATCGCGTGACTGATCTCGCCGCGCGGCCGGATGGCCTGCAAGGGCTGCTCCAGACGCTCGCCACCCACGGCAAACAGCGTCAACAATTCCGCGATATCTTCCAACTGCAGATAGCTGACGGCGGCGTCGAGTGTCGGCGCGGCACCGTCCCGCTGCGCATACTGTAGCGATAGCCGCGCAGGCTGCCATTTCCGGGTCTCGCGCGCCAGCATCAGCTCGTCGCCCTCAAACTGCCAGCCCTGTGCGGTGCGCTGCCAGGCAAAGGTGCCCGCCATACGATCCAGCAACAGACTCTGCGGTGCAGCAGAAACCCTGCTGGAACGCAACGCCAGACCCGCCGCCTCGATGTCGCCGCTCAGGCGCTGCAGCACACCCTCCTGCCACTGCCCCCACACCTGGAAGCCTGCGCTCTTGATCGAGACATCCACCTCGCCCAGGCGCTGCGCCTCAAACAGTTCCGCCAGGCGCACATGTTCACCCGACACATACAAGCGGGTGCGCCGTCCGTTGGGGGATAGCGGATCGCCCCACATATCCACGCGTAGCTGCAAGGATTTGCCGAGATTCCGCGACAGGCTCACGGAGGCATCCAGCTGATGCCGGTCACCGTCATTCTGCAAGCTGAGATTGACCGACGAGAAATGCATGCTGTTGCCGGCGCCCATTTCGTCATGCCAGGTGATGTTGCTGTTTTCAAGACTGACCCGCCCCTGTGAAAACAGCCAGGCCATAAACGGGGCGGCCTCCGCGGATCGTCGCGCCGCGTCCTCGGCCGTCGCCTGTCCGGCAAGACCTGCCACCGAAAACTGGCCCTGCGCATTACGCGCCAGCACCAGATCCACACCCACCAGGGTGATATTTGAAAACACCGGCTGCCATTGGCGCAGCGATGTCAGCAGATCCAGACCCAACAGGATCTTGTCGAGCCGTACCACCGGCTGCTGGCCCCCGGCATCGAGCAGGGCCACATCCTGCAACACCAGCGACGGACCCCAGCCATGCCATTCGGCATCCAGGCTCCGCATTCGCACCGGCTGGCCCAGTCTGTCGCCGAAGTACTGACTGAGTTCGGTGTTGTACTGCTCTGCAAAGGGCAGCAGCAGACGAGCGAGAGCAAAACCGGTCGCCAGCAATACCGCGACGGCGGCAAACGCGTACCACGCGCTTGCCCATACAGAGCGGGAAAATCGACCAACCGGGCTCAGCGACACGACTAACCGACAGTAGGACCGGAAGTCCGCCGCCCGCAGACCGCCAGACTCCCGGTTTTTGAATTTAACGGCATGGCATTCATCACTATCACATCAGCACCACATCAAATTGTTCCTGGGTGTACAGGGTCTCCACCTGAAAACGGATGGGGCGGCCGATAAATTCCTCCAGCTCGGCAACGCTGGCAGACTCCTCATCTAACATTAAGTCGATCACCTCGGTCGAGGCCAGCACCAGGAACTGTTGCGGCTCATATTGACGCGCCTCGCGCAGCAGTTCGCGAAACACCTCATAACACACCGTCTCCGCGGTGCGCACCGAGCCTCGGCCTTCACAGCAAGGACAGGGTTCACACAGCACATGTTCCAGACTTTCACGGGTGCGCTTGCGGGTCATCTCCACCAGGCCCAGCCCAGACACATCGCAAATGTGACTCTTGGCCTTGTCACGTTCCAGACTCTTTTCCAGCGCGCGCATCACCTGCTCACGGTGTGAGGCATCCGACATGTCGATAAAATCGATAATGATGATGCCTCCCAGATTGCGCAGCCGCAGCTGACGGGCGATGGTGACCGTGGCCTCCAGATTGGTTTTGAAGATGGTCTCTTCCAGATTCCGGTGGCCGACAAAGGCGCCGGTATTCACATCGATGGTCGTCAGCGCCTCGGTCTGATCCACAATCAGGTAGCCGCCGGATTTGAGTTGCACCTTGCGTCCCAGCGCCTTCTGGATTTCATCCTCGATGCCATACAGGTCAAAGATCGGGCGCTCGCCCGGATAATACTCAATGCGATCGGCCAGCTCGGGAATAAATTTTCGGGCGAACTTGCTGGCCTTGTCATAATTTTCACGCGAATCGATGCGCACCTTCTCCACCCCGGCATCAACATGGTCACGCATGGTGCGCATCACCAGCGACAGATCCCCGTACACCAGCTGGCCCGGCGAACATTCACTGGCGCGCTCCTGAATCTCCGCCCAGGTCTTGTGCAGGAAGGCCACGTCGGCGCGAATCTCCTTCTCACTCACCCCCTCGGCGACGGTACGCACGATATAACCACCGCCGCCCAGCTCTTCGGCCAGAGCGCTGAGCACATCGCGCAGGCGCTGCCGCTCCGCATCGGCCTCGATCTTCTGCGAGATGCCGATATGCGACTCGCCCGGCATAAACACCAGAAACCGCGCCGCCACCGAAAGATGGGTCGTCAGCCGGGCGCCCTTGGTGCCCAGCGGATCTTTCACCACCTGCACCAGCAGGTCCTGGCCCTGATGCAGCAGCTCCTGGATATTGTCATTCGATTTGTTGCTGGTGCCGCCATCGCCATTCTTAACCGCGATATCGGAGGCGTGCAAAAATGCCGTGCGCTCCAGGCCGATGTCGATAAAGGCCGCCTGCATGCCCGGCAATACGCGCACCACCTTGCCGCGATAGATATTGCCCACCATGCCGCGCCGACTGGTGCGCTCGATAAAGATTTCCTGCAGCACCCCGTTTTCCACCATCGCCACGCGGGTTTCACGCGGCGTGACATTGATTAAAATTTCTTCGCTCATAATCTTTTATCAACCTTTCAATCGTAATGAGCCAGTGGCGGTCTGCCTTGATGAGTTCCTGATGAACGCCTGATGAACTCCTGATAAATCAACGACGCTCCCGCAGAACGTCCATGCCAAACCGCCGCAGCAGCTCGCCCGTCTCAAACAGCGGCAGGCCCATCACCCCGGAATAGCTGCCCTCCAGCCGCTCAATAAACAGCGCCGCCAGACCCTGAATACCGTAGGCGCCGGCCTTGTCCGCCGGTTCGCCCGTGCGCCAGTAGGCGCGGCGTTCCGCCTCATCGATCACCCGGAAACTCACCCGACTTTCGCTCAACAACACCTCGGCCCTATCTTGCCCGAGATTGTCTTTGCCCACTACGGCCACCGCCGACAAAACCCGGTGGCTGCGTCCCGACAGTTGCCCGAGCATGGCCAGCGCGTCCGCCTCGTCCACCGGCTTGCCCAGCACGATACTACCCCTGCCACCCGCGGCATCGACATCCAGCACCACCGCCGTATCGGATCCCAGCACCGGCCGCCAGCGCCCTGCATCGAGCATCGCCAGCCCCGCCTGCGCCTTTTCCAGCGCCAGACGTTGCACATAGGCGGCGGGAGATTCGTCGGCGCGCTGCTGTTCCGGCACGGACTGGGGAATACGTTCGACACGCAGGCCGATCTGCATCAGCAATTCGCGACGGCGGGGAGAGGCGGAGGCCAGGTAGATATCGGGCAGAGGCTGCGCTGCGGTCATGATTACTATTTCCAGTATAGGGCCTTGCCCACCGCCTAACGGTGATAGGGGTGATTCTGTAACACACTCCAGGCCCGGTACAGTTGTTCGGCCACCACGATGCGCACCAAGGGGTGCGGCAGGGTCAGGTTCGACAACGACCAGCGCTGTTCGGCCTGCGCCACACAGTCCGCCGACAGCCCCTCCGGCCCGCCCACCAGCAGCGCCACATCACGCCCATCGTGCAGCCAGCCATCCAGCTCGGCGGCGAGGGCCTCGGTGGTCCAGGCCCGACCGGTCACCTCCAGGCTGACGATGCGGGCGCCCTTGGGCACCGCGGCCAGCATCTTTTCGCCCTCCTGCTGGGTGATGCGCGCGATGTCCGCGCCCTTGCCGCGTTTACCCGCCGGGATTTCCACCAGTTGCAGGGCGCAATCCGCCGGCAGGCGGCGCGCATATTCCGCGTAGCCCTGCTCCACCCAGGCGGGCATGCGGGTACCCACGGCGATCAGTGTCATGCGCACGGCTGGGACCTAAACGGCGGACACCGGCAAACCGGCTATTGCGCGCCGGATGATTTGGAGCGATTGGCCGGCTCGGTTTCCCACAGCTTCTCCAGCTGATAAAACTCGCGCATTTCGGCCTGCAGCACATGTACCACCACATCCCCCAGATCCACCAGCACCCACTCACCGATGTCTTCGCCCTCAACGCCCAGCGGCCGCACACCCTGCTTTTTGACCTCGACCACCACATTGTCCGCCAGTGATTTCACATGCCGACTTGAGGTGCCGGTCGCCACCACCATGATATCGGTGATATTGCTTTTGCCGCGCACATCGACCACCCGCACATCCACTGCCTTTGAATCATCCAGCGCCTCAACAACCAGTTGGGCCAATTCGTCTGCCTTCATTATCTTTATCCTGCTACGTCTGTTGTTACGATTATGGTTGTTGCCACGGCCTGTTTTTTACAGGGGCCGGACACTTAATGTTGCGAACCGGAAATAACGAAACATGAAACAGTGTCTTTTTCCGCCATGCGTCGTTACAGCCCCTTGCCGTATACCCCATACGGCTGCGGGTCTGCGCCTAGCCTGGCAAAAAATCCATCTGTTGCATTTGTTCCGCTATTTCCGCTTCGCAACACTAGTTTGCTGACTCTGTCGCTGCCATTTTTGCCGTCCCCGAAAAACCATACAGGCCATGCAGGCGGATCAGGTTCCACACCGGGTCCGGCACCAGATAGCGGGGGCTGTCGCCGGCGGCCACCAGGGCGCGGATCCGGGTGGCGGAGATATCCAGCGCCGTCACCGTCTGCAGGATGACCCTGCCGGCGGGCTGCGCCGCCAGCGCCGCCGGCTCCGTGGTATGCGCGGCCTGCCACAGCGCCTGTACCCCGGCACCGGCCTGATCAATATCCAGCACCCAGCCGGGACGCTGCATGACCACGATATGGGCAAGCTGTGCAAGGCGCTCCCACTGATGCCAGCTGTCTAACTGCAGAAAGGCATCCGCGCCCAGCACCAGACACAGCGGCTCATCGCCCAGCTCCTCACGCAGCGAAGCCAGCGTGTCCACCATGAAGGATTCACCCTCGCGCCGCATCTCGCGATTATCCACCAGCAGATCCGCCTCGCCGCCGACCGCCGCGCGCAGCATGGTCAGGCGCTGGCCGGGGTTGGCCACCGGCGGCTCACGGTGGGGCGGCGCAAACGCGGGAATCAGGCGCATCTCGCGCAGCCGCAAGGCCTGTTTCACCTCCAGTGCCGGCCGCAGATGGCCGAAGTGCACGGGATCAAAGGTGCCGCCGAAGATGCCGATCATTTTAAGGGCAGGGGAAAGGGGCAAGAGGAAAGTCAGGCACGGTGAGATAGCGCGCCTCGCGTGCAAGCACTTCCGGGCTTTTGTCTTTCATTACTTTCATCTTTTCCCTTTTCTCTTTTATCTGCTACTTCTTTATCTGCTACTTCCTTATCTGCCCATCGCCCAGGACGATGAACTTCTGCGAGGTGAGCCCTTCCAGGCCGACCGGTCCACGGACGTGGATCTTGTCGGTGCTGATACCGATCTCCGCGCCCAGCCCGTACTCGAAGCCGTCGGCGAAGCGGGTGGAGGCGTTCACCATCACCGAGCTGGAATCCACCTCGGCGAGGAAACGCCGCGCCCGGGTGTAGTCCTCGGTGACGATAGACTCGGTATGTCCCGAACCATGCTCGTGGATATGCTCAATGGCCTCATCCAGTCCGTCCACCACACGGATCGAGAGGATCGGTGCAAGGTATTCCTCGTCCCAGTCCTCCTCGGTCGCGGAATTGATACCCACAAGAATTTCGCGGGTGCGAAAACAACCGCGCAGCTCGACATTTTCCCTGGCGTACTCGACTTGCAGGCGCGGTAACACCTCGGCGGCCACGGCACTATCGACCAGCAGGGTCTCCATGGCGTTGCACACACCGTAACGATGACACTTGGCGTTGAAGGCGATGGCCACCGCCTTATCGAGATCGGCCTTGCCATCAATATACACATGACACACGCCGTGCAGATGTTTGATCACCGGCACCCGCGACTCGGCGGAAATGCGCTCGATGAGCCCCTTGCCCCCGCGCGGCACGATCACGTCCACATACTGCGGCATGGTGATCAGCTCACCCACCGCGGCGCGGTCGGTGGTCTCAACCACCTGCACGGCCTGTGCATCCAGGCCGGCCTGCTCCAGCCCGGCGTGAATGCACTCGGCGATGGCCAGATTGGAATACCTGGCCTCGGAGCCGCCACGCAGGATCGCGGCGTTACCCGACTTCAGGCACAGGCCAGCGGCGTCGGCCGTCACATTCGGCCTCGATTCGTAAATGATACCGATCACCCCCAGCGGCACGCGCATCTTGCCCACTTGAATACCGGAAGGACGGAAGTTCAAACCGCTGATCTCACCGACGGGATCGGGCAGCGCCGCGATCTGCCGCAGGCCTTCGGCCATTCCCGCGATGCGGCCGGCATCCAGCATCAGACGATCCAGCATCGCCGCGTCCAGCCCGTCCTTTTTACCCTGTTCCAGATCCTTGGCATTCTCGGCGATCAGCTCATCCTGCGCAGCCATGATCGCGTCGGCAATGTGCAACAGCGCCTCGTTTTTTGCACTGGTCTTGGCGCGCGCCATATCACGCGAGGCGGCGCGGGCCTGCCGGCCCAGTTCGATCATGTAGTTTTTGATATCCATTATTTGTGGTCCATTGTTGGGTGTCTATTAATAGCCTGTAGGGTGGGCATCGCCCACCTGCATGATTTGGCTTCAGTGACGACGGTGGGCATTGCCCACCCTATCCTCTACATCCTATCCTCTATATAGAGGAGGTACCGCCAGTGGGCGGCGAGACCTGCGCCCCGGCAATGCCCTAGCCGCCGGCCCTAAACAGCCGTACGCCGGCCATCAACAGGGTCAATTGTAACAACTCATCCCAGGCATTGCCCGGTGCCGCGCCCTTAATGACCCGATCCAGCCGCGCAGCGCGGCGCAGCATCTGTTGCCAGCGCAGCCGATTATGCCGCTGTAACCCCGCCCGCACCGGCCCCTTGCGCTTGTCCCAGAGCCGCGACAACATGCCGTTCATGTCCTTGCCTGCCTCGATCTGAGCCGCCATCTCCTCCAGACTGCGCAGCTCGCGGGTCAGCGCCCACAGCACCAGGATCGGCTCCACCCCCTCGCCCCGCAGGCCGTCCAGCATACGCGCCAGTCGTGACCCATCGCCGGCCAGCGCCACATCCACCAGCCCGAACACGTCAAAGCGGGCACTGTCGGCCACCGCCGCCTCCGCCTGCTCGGCGGACAGCGCGCCCTCGCCATTGAGCAGCAGCAGCTTGTCCACCTCCTGCGCCGCCGCCAGCAGATTACCCTCCAGCCGCTCGGCGATCACCCGCACCGCATCCTTGTCCGGCAACAGGCCGCGGGAGCGCAGGCGCTGATCCAGCCAGCGCGGCATCTCCGCCGCGTCCACCGGCCACACCTGCAGGGTCCCGCCGATCTTGTCCAGGGCCTGAAACCACTTGGCCGCTTGCGAGCGCTTGTCCACCTTGCCGCTGCTGATCAGCAGCACCGTATCCTCCGGCGGGCGGCGGGCATATTCCACCAGCGCCGCGCCGCCGTCCTTGCCGGGCTTGCCCGAGGGCAGGCGCAGGTCGATGACCCGCTTTTCGGCGAACAGCGACATGGCGTTGCTCGCCACCACCAGCTCGTTCCAGTCGAAATCCTTCTCCGCGTGGATCACCTCGCGCTCGGTAAACCCCTGTTCGCGGGCCTGCCGACGCACCGCATCGGCGGCCTCGCCCAGTTGCAGGGGCTCGTCGCCACTGAAAAAGTAGATCGGCAACAGCCCCTGTTTGAGCTGGGCCTCGAGTCGCTCCGGATACAGCCTCATTGCCCGTCCGTTGTGTCCACCGCGGCCGCTGGCGCCGGCGGGCTGACCGCCTGCAACCGCCGCAGAATCTGCAACACCGCCTCCTGGCGCATCTCCGCCCTCAGCAGCCGTTCTTCGCCCTCGGTGGCCAGCACCGCCGAGGCGTCAAATCTCAGGTCCCGACTCAGGGTCACCGATGTCTCGGG
>JAVVEP010000041.1 GCA_032250735.1 Gammaproteobacteria bacterium | reverse complement strand
TCCTGTTTCAAAATTCCCGGTGGTTTTTACCCACTAATTCTGCTGAAGAGCCAAAAACTGTTTGGCCAATAACTCCACTGGTCTGGAACCAGAGATTGTCGATGGCGTCGGCATAAGGTGCGACGCTACCACCGTACGCGCAGCCGTACCCATAGCTGCCGGTACCCGTCACATCGTAGGAGGTACCGAGACAACCGCCGCTGCCACCCGCCGACAGCAACGTCCCGGCCGTGTAGCCGGTGGGATCGAAAATCCCATCGTCCAGCATGTTGTTGTCAACAACCTGCTGGCGGTTCGCCAATGTGTCTGAGCCGTAATAAAGCGTAGCAAATGTCCCCACCGTGGCACCCTGCCAAGAGCGGACATCGTTCGGATCGGTGATCAAGGCCGCATGTGTGCTTGAAGCGAATAATAAGGCAAGCGCTCCGGCCACGCAGGCCGCATCCATTTTGTAATTTATTCCTGTAAACATGATATTTCCCTCGCTCAAGTAAAATTCAGATCGCATGAATCACTAAGCACTATAAATGCCAAAATTTTTTTATTGAGTTATTTCAATAAGTTGATAATTTCTGGCTGCGAGAAAAAACATAATTGTAAAAAAAATCGACTCTGATTCTACTAATCGTCACGGGGTCAGAGCGTCACAGTTGGGTAGGGAGGGCACGTTTTATAGTGCCCATGCGGACTATGGTGAAGTCGACAATCGATGGATGTGGCAAGCAGCAATATTAATGAATCGCGTGGGCAACCCCAGAGACGGGTTGCCCACCCTGCTTGGCTGTAATGATCGAGTCGGGTTACGGGGTTAGAAGGTATGGCCGGCGCTGAGCATAACTACCCAAGGGTTGATGTCGACATCTATGCTGCCGAGTCCGTCGCCCAGTTTGGCCTTGGTCGCGATGTCGATGTACCAGAGCTGGCCGCTTATGAACCAGTCCTGGTTCAGGTCGATATCGATTCCCGCCTCAAGCGCCAGGCCCCAGGAATCGTCGAGGCGGATGCTATCGGTGAGGGTAGCTAGTGTGCCGGTGGTCTTTTCGTTGAAGAAGGTAGTGTAGTTGATGCCAGCGCCGACGAAGGGTCGGATTCCGGCTTCGGGGGCGAAGTAGTATTGCAGGGTTACTGTTGGTGGCAGGTGTTCCACTTCTGCAACCTTGTCCAATCCTTCGATGCTTCCCTCGCCCTGAATGTCATGCTTGAACGGCACTGCGCCGAGAACACCGATGCCGAGGTTGTTGTTCAGCTGGTAACCCAGCGAGATGCCGAGGCTGGTGGAACTGTCGACCGAGACCTCAGCGCCGGTTACGCCCGACAGCTCACCGCTGTCATCGTTGGGGCCGACATTCACGGGCCCGACGCGAACCAGCCAATCGCCGGGCGCAGCCATTGCAGTGGCGCTCATAAATCCCATGACTACTACCATTCCTGCACCTGCCCACAACCTGATACTGCGCTTCCACATAGTCTTCTCCCATTATTGTTTTATCGACACCTCACCATCTACGGACACGGCCGCGATGCAGGATGTCGCACTGAAACTATTCACCTTGCGGCAGGCGCTACTGTGTACGAGGAGGGTTTCTGCAACATTGACCCAGATCAATAAAAGTGTGGGTAATGCCTTTAGGGCATGAAGATAGACGAGCCGATTTTTGGAATACGCTGCGCCATGGCGGCGCTGCAGAACAGGTCAGTGGGCTGATCCGCCAGCTGGGAGGCGGATGGACTTAGGCGTGTCGAATGGGTTTTTCGCCGAAGGCGCCGGACAGACGGTGCAGATGCTCCATGTCGTGGATTTTCACGAACTTGTTCTGCACGGTCAATAGTTCTTCGTTTTGCAGGCGGGTAAACAGGCGGCTGACGGTCTCTACCGCCAGCCCGAGATAATTGCCGATATCGTTGCGCGACATGCTGAGGCGGAACATCTGCGAGGAGAACCCGCGCTGGTGAAATCGGCTGGAGAAATCGAACAGCAGGGCGGCCAGGCGCTCATCCGCCGACATCCGCCCCAGTAACATCATCATCTTTTCATCATGGTGGATCTCGCGGCTCATGAGCCGCAGCAATTGGCGCTGCAATCCCCGGATCCTCATCGACAGTTCTTCGAGCCCCTCATAAGCGACCTCACAGACGCTGCTGGTCTCCAGCGCGCGCGCGGAGCAGGGGTAGACACCGGCGTCGATGGCATCCAGGCCAATCAATTCCCCCGGCAGGCTGAAGCCTGTGACATGATCCTGGCCGTTGCTGGAGGCGGTGAAGGTTTTCACGGAACCCGAGCGTATGGCGTACAGCGTCTGCATCGGATCGCCGGCACGGAACAGATATTCCCCGCGCCGCAAGGGACGGCGCCGCCGGATGATCCGGTCCAGCAGATCCAGGTCCGCGCCCTCGATCTCCATGGGGAGGCACAGCTGATACAGGCTACAGTCCCGACACGCCACGCCCTGGAGGCAGGCCTGGATGTTCGGGGAGGGCGGTGGTGTCGGGTCAATAACCGTATTGTTCATATGGCAATTGGAGCAGATTTTCCGGCGGGAATCAATCGCCGGATCGATTGAAATCGGTATGTAAAATCACCCCCTGCCTACGCGGAGGGCAGAGCTATGTTTCAATGGCGTTCGGCCTTATTGGTTTTTTCTTGCGGACGATTTCGGTTGTATCAGGCGCAAAAAAAGAAACCCGGCCAAGCCGGGTTTCTCTGTGGAATATCGAAAGAAAAACAGGATGTTATTTGCGCATCCGCCGAATTCCGAACCCTAATAATCCAAGTCCCATCAGTGCAAGGCTGGTGGGTTCGGGAACAGCGCAAGGCGGTTGGCCTGGATTGCCACACGTGCCAAAAGTCCTGCTGCCCATCGTCGAGGACACCGCAGCATAGTCCCAGGCATCAATATTAGACCCATGATAGGCCACCGGCGTTAATGTCTGACCATTGGCCTGTAAGCCGGTGGCGACAAAACCCGTTGTGGAATTGTCATTAATGCAATGGGTAGTTGGGTCTGCGCGACAGGCGTCCAGACCGCTTACAAAAAGCGGAGAGGCGGAATCGACGACTGCCTGAGAAGATGGATAAGAGCCGAAGAAACCGGTAAATGCGTCAACACCGATGAGACTGTTGATTTCATTGATGCCCGATTGAAAAGCATCGTGATCGGTGCCCAGCATCAGACCCCCGCCCCGCAGACCAAGCTGGGTCGCATAATTTTGTATCCATGCATCTTCAGGCGACATTCCATTGGCATTTGTCCAGGTGACATCGGAAGAAATAATCCGGCCATCAAGGATCAGGTTTTTATCACTAAGGCCATTGTACCAATTCGCTATGCCGGCATAGTTCTGCATTTGGGTGCTTGACGTGTCTGTAAGATGATACAGGTCATACACAAAGATTTGGTCAAAGCCGGCGTAATCAGAATAAACCGCCTGATCAAGATTGCGTATGGTGACGGTGTGACCAGCGGCTGACAGCATATTTGCTATCCTGTTTCCGTCATCAACATAAGACCCATAATCATCAACGTGCGCAAACAGGATTTCATACGCAGTTGCGTTGAATGATGCGCCAAGAATGCAGGCCGCGAATAGCGCCTTTAATTGGTTTTTAATATGCATGATTGTTATCCCCTTTCCCTGATAGATAAATAGTTAACTGCCACGAATCTGCTTTATCAGCAATGTGTTTAAGCGTCTGCAAGGGAGCCGGCGCACGTGGTCGAGCCTGCTACATTTGCAATGATTCAGTTGCAATGCGATAAGCATGCCAACAAACATAAGCTGAAATCTATCGTATTGTATGCAATGGAAATTTTCGGGAAATGTGATTCGGTATTACTCTATCGCGAGGCTAATGCGGGTTTGGCTGTAAAAAATATCGACACAGATCTTCCCGGCAAGATTCATTGCAGGACTGATCCAGGGATCAAAAGGTACAGATTGAATCTGGTGGTTATGGGTTTATTTTTGTTCGGGCAGGCTAATGGAATGAACAGGTAACGAGATGTGCGGACAATCAGTTAAACCTGAATCCGTGGCTTAACCGCGGCGCCAGGCACAAGCACTTGCTTCCACAGGGGATCAAAAAATACCCGCTTAAGCTAGGGTGAAGCTAAGATTTTTTGAAATCCCTGTGAAATCTCTGTGAAACCCCTATGCAACCAAAAGCTTGCACCATGCATCCACGTTTAAACCACGGATCCAGGTTAAAGAGAGCAGCCATAAATCGTTCGCTGTTAAAAGGCCGAATGGCGCTTGCTTAAGGCGGAATCCAGGGAAATTGCCGCCATTAGTAGACCGACGATTTTTTCACAGGCTCTCAGTATTCGAGCTTCAGTTCCAACAGCTGTTCCTTGGTGACGCCGGGTACATCATTGCGTTGTTTCCAGCGGTTGAGAAACCAGGCGTCTTCACCTACCCATGCCTTGAACAGCGCGAAATTCTTTTGCCGTTCCTCATCGCTGGAGCCCAGGTGCTGATACATATTGCCGGGCTTGCCGTCTTTGGTGTTGTTGCCATCATCCAGGCGACGCATGAGTGCGCCGGTATCCGGCCAGCCGACAAAATAGATCAGGTCTGCGTAGGTATCCATGCGCGGTCCCTGTAGCCTCTTTTTGTACTTTTCCTTGTCTTCGCCATAGTTACCGGCATAGGGGGCATTTACGCCATGACAGGTGCTGCATTTGGCCTGCCAGAGCGGCTGGATATGCTTGCGGTAGCTGACATCATCCGCCAGGGCGGAGCTGGTCAGGATCAGGCCGATGCTCGCGAGAAGTAGTTTGTTTTTCATATTGTTTTTCATGGCATCCTCCGTGAATCGATGGGTAACACCTGGCGGGATAGGCGCGTTGGCCTGTGTGCGGGTGTCTTATGATAACTTATGGGTAACTTATAGTTAGAGCGCTTTTAGCAGGTCTCTTTTTTTGTACCAGCCTGTCATGCTCAATCGCTGTCGTGTTGCCGGTAGTACTTCATGGGGGAAGTCGGCGCTCATGAAGACCACCAGCTTTCCGGCGGCAGGGTAAACCCGCTGTAGCGGGCTGCGGCTCTGCCGGTCGATATAGAGTAGCAGCTCACCGCCGGATGTGGGTTGCCAGTCATCATTTAGATATAAGATGACCGACACCTCTCTCAGGCTCGCACCACGAAACTGGTCCACGTGTCGCCGGTAGCGATCACCGGGCAGGTAGACGGACAGGTGTGCCTCGAAGTCGACCAGGCCGAGATAGAGTCGCCGGTTCAGGGTGGCGCGTAACCGTTCAATGGTCTGCCAGTAAATCGCCTGGGCGGGCGAGCTGTGCTCCGGGGCCAGCCAACTGACCTTGTCGCTGCGGATGGTCTGGTCGATGATCCGGTCCTGTCCCCGGCCGACACCGGCCGGATTAAACGCGCCCTGTTGCCATTGCGCCAATGCCTCCTGGCGCAATTCCGCCACTACGGCGGGGGCGATAAGATCGTCGCACGCGCTCCAGCCCTGTTGTTGCAGGTCATTGGCGATGTTTTCAAAGGGGGTTTCAAGGCAGGCGGCAGTCGATCGTTCTAGCATGATTGCGACAACCATCCGTGCGCGGTGATAGGGTTATACATGCCTGATAGTCCAGCGCGGCCGACCCGCTGTCAATCCATTGTCGAGCGAATGTCGAGCGAAAAAATTCATCATGACAATCGGTTTTTTTAATTGATCATGGCCTGCTGTTCCTTGCATGGATCATGGTCGGTGCTGCGACCGGTCGGTGACCTTTCGTATGGCCGCTCCCAGCAGCAGGGGGGCCAGCTTTTGGGTCAGCAGCGTGCTGGCCGCCATCGGCAAGCGCATGCGGCTGAACAGATAGCCACTGGCCAGGGCGATCCCGAGTGCGGCCCAGGGATGCTGATGCAGCCAGGCGCCAGGGCTGGCCATTTGTGCCGCTGCACGCAGGCGGGCCTTGGCCTGTTCGGTGGTCAGCGGGTGAGGCGTATCGCTGTCCATAGCAGCCCCCCCGCAATGATCAGGAAAACAAGCCCCACCATCAAGGCCGCGCCGGGCATTCCCACCATCAGGCTCAGCCACTGAAAGAGTGCCCACAGGCAGAGACTGATGCCGGCCACCATCAGGATGGCCCCTACCCCCAGACTGGCGATGCCCATGCCGGTGCGCAGGGTGCTGCGGCGCAGGGCCCGGCCTTCGGCCTCGAACAGGTCGGCTATCGCGATGACAAACTCAGCCAGACTGTTCAGTGTTTACCCCTCATGTCCATGAGTTTGGCGATGATGAAACCGATGCCGAAGGCGGTCAGCACGCTGCCGGCAGGGTGTGCGGTGATTTTATCTTCCACATCCGCCGCCGCTGAGCGGCCCTGATTGAGGACCTCATCGAGCTTGCTTTCGATGTCTTCCCACGCCCCCTGCACCCGCCGTTGGGCGTCGGCTTTGGTGCTCGATACCTTCTCGGACGCGACACTCTTGATCGCCGAGGTCAGGTCTCCGATGTCGGTGCGCAGTTTGGCGATGTCTTCCTTGAGGGTATCCAGTTCTTTGCGAATCGCGTCTTCAGCCATTTGAGATCTCCTTGTCAGTGTTTCATTATCGTTGTTGATGTTTTCCGCCACGGCGCATCGTTTGGCCTACCCCCAGGGGGTGTAAGACTTGCTGCGGCCATATAGGGGCTGCATGCCATTGCCTTTACCCCTGCCTCTATCGTGACTTCTAATGCGTAACTTTTCCTGGTTGCTTCTCTTGGTTACTACTAAAGCTTAGTACAAAGAATTCGCGGTGAGGCAAGCCGGGAAGGTCAAAAAGGGGAAGAAACAAGGCGGGGCGGCTGTTGTCCGCAAACCCCGGTGGCCCGGCTCAGAAATAGCGGGTGAGTTCGAGTTGCAGGTAATCGTCGTTGCGCACCCCGGCGAGCAGGTCGCTGTGCTTGATGCCCATGAAGGCCTGGCCCTGCAGGCTCAGCTTCCAGGACTCTCCGAGACGCCGGCTGGATTCCAGGCTGAGCAGGCGGCTGCGGTCGTCGCTGTCCAGGATCATGCCGAGCAGGAATTCCGTGGACTGTGCGTCATTGAGGGTGAGTCGCGCGCCTAACATAAAGTCGTCGGCAAAGGGCGTGGTGGCGTCGCCGCCGCGGTCATCGTACAGCAGTTCGGCGATCACGCCGAGATCCATATTGCTCTGCGCGATACCCACTATGGTGTATTCAAGTCCGGCGGTGACGGCTGCGTAAGGTTGGTTCAGGCCGGAGCGATGAATCGCCTCGGCCTTCCATAACCAGGCGCCGAGGGTGGCTTGTAGATCCAGGCCCCATTGTTCGATGAGCGGGTAGACGGGGATCAACACCGGCTGGCCCTGACTGTCGGTGCCGGGGGTAAACAGCGGCTCGCGGCTGGTGCCGTTGAAATAACTCACGCCGATATCCCAGTCGCCGAGGTAGTGTTTCCAGCGGGCGGCATAGTCGATATGTTGCGCCTTATCGCTGGATTCGTATCGGGCCTGGTCGGTATCCACCGGCGGCACGCTGCGCAGGCGGCCGTCGACGCCGGGAAAGCTGCGCTCCCGAAAGCCGGGCAGCACGAACAGGTCCAGCGTGCCCCAGTCGCGAATCAGGGCGAGGTTGATCATCGGCTGGCCGAACTTTTCTTCGCCGTCGGTGGCCTCGACCAGGTCGGTCTGATTGATGATGTCCACCAGGTGCTGCGATTCCGTGACGCCCCAGAAAACCTTGCGCAGGCCGAGGCGCAGCTCCCAGTCATCCGCCGCCTTCAGCCAGGTGAGTTCACGAATGTCCGCATGGCTGCGTTGCTCGTCCGACTGGTCCCAGCGGATAAAGGGCACAAAGGTGAAGCTCTGCCGGTTATCGTCCCAGGCCGTGTAGTACTCAGGCTGGGCGGCGAGTGAAAGGTTGGCGTCGTGCTGGCGCGCATCGAGTGGGCTGTCGGCAAAGGCGCGCCATTCGCCGCTGATATAACCGGACCACTGGCCGGCCTGACTGGCGGCCGGGGCCGAAAGCAGCAGCAGCCCGCAGACCAGCAGGGGGTTGCGCCGGCGCATGCTCAGCGCGCCCGTTTCAGACTGTTGCGATCAAAGTCGCGGGCCGTCAGGCCGGTTTTGAAGCGGTAGTCCGTCCAGAAAAGGTCGGTGCTCTTCTGGGTGATGTGGTTGACCACGCTCATCTTCGCCGGCCGCCAGAACTGCCCCTCATATTGCTGGTGGCCGGTGGCGGTGAGTGTTTTGAGCAGCTCATCCTTGCGGTCATAAAACTCGACCTTGAGCGGCTGATACATTTCCTTATCCAGCCAGGTGATCAGGCGGGTATAACCGGAATGCTGGTAGGCGGGCCGGCGCTCGATGACGAAGCAGTCGCGCCCGTCGAGGCTTTCATCGCGCAGGTATTTATAGGTGTATTTCTGCACCTCCTGCGATGACAGATCCTCGTAGGCAAACTCGCTGCCCATGAAGGGTCCGGACTTGTTGTTGGAGGAGATGCGTTTGACGCGCTTGAGCGCGGGCAGGTACAGCCATTGCTCATCGGGCGTGAGGGCGTGGGTGTAGCTCAGAAAGGCGGTGCCCTTGACGTCGTTGGGGGTGTCGAAAATGCTCATGGAGAGATCGCCGTCACCCTCGACCTCCAGGGTCTTGCTGCGAATGCTGCGCCGGCTCTCCTGGCCGTGACGGTTTCGCAGCACCATCTCCAGACTGGCGGTCTGGTCCTGCCAGCCGGTATCGCGCCGGTCGGCCTCGATGGCGATCTCCAGGCCCCTTTGCTCGGGGGTTTGCGCCATGGCCAGCAGTGGCAGGCAGGCGAGGCCGAGGGCAAGACAGCGAATAAGCGGGGAAGAGGATTTATGCATGACCAGGCTCCTTGATGGGGGTTTCAGCGTGCGGTGTGGGGGCGTGTCTCCTAGCCGGTCCCTTGTCGAACAGCATCAGGAGGGGCGGCAGTAACAGAAAATCGGCCAGCAGGGCGAAGCTGATCACGATGGCGGTGAGCAGGCCCATGCCGGCGTTCAGTTCAAAGCTGGACAATGACAATATCAGGAAGCCCACCACCAGCACCACCGAGGTGGTGAACAGGGCCATGCCCACATTGCGGAAGGCGTAGCGCACCGCGGCCTCGGCATCGAGGCCCTTTTCGCGGCGGGCGCGCAGGTATTTGCTCAGGAAGTGGACGGTGTCATCGACCACGATGCCCAGGGTCATGCCAGCGACGATGGACAGGCTGAGCCCGACCTCGCCGACCAGCAGTCCCCACAGGCCGAAGCCCATGGCCGCCGGTATCAGGTTGGGGATCATGCTCAGCAGGCCGATCCTGATCGAGCGCAGGGCGATCACCAGGATCAGCGAGATGCCGATCAGGGCGAGGGTGGTGCCCGTCAACATGCTGACGATGTTGCGCTTGCCGATATGGGCAAACATCATCGTGGTGCCGCTGCCCCTGCTGTTGTCCGTAATGCTACCCGCAATGGTGCCCGCAATGTTGGGTGCGTTGGCGTCCAGCCAGTCGCTGGCGCGTTTATCCAGCGCCAGCAATTCATTGGTCGACAGGGTCTTGAGGGTGGCGGTAAAACGGATCGCGGATTTATCCACATTGATCTGATTGTTCAGATCCAGCCCATAGGGCAGGGACATCTCGTATAACAGTAAATACTGTGCCGCAAGATCACGTTCGTCGGGCAGGCGATACCATTGCGGATCATCGCCATGCAGGTTTTTGTTCAGACGCTTCATGATGTCGGTGAGGGTGTTGACGTGAATCGTCTCCGGCTGTGCGCGATACCAGTCGGTAAACGCGCTCACCTCGCGGAGAAATTCGGGCTTGCTGATGCCGCCGGCTTCGCCCGCGTCCAGCGAATAGTCGATGATGTAGAGACCGCTGAGATTGTCGATCATGAAATCCGCGTCGGTGCGAAAGCTGATGCTCTCGTCAAAGTAGTGCACAAACACATCGTTCAGTTCGTTGCGGGGTATGGCCGCCACCAGAATGGCGACCACGATGGCCATGCCCCAGACCAGTTTGTGGCGCTGCCTGACCACAAAATCGCCGAGCCGATGCATCATGTGGCTGTCATCGTTGATGACCGGGCGCACCCGTACCGGTAACACCGTCATCAGTGCCGGCAACAGGCTCACCGACAGAAAGAAGGAGGCGACCACCCCCATGGCGACCATGGTGCCGAGATGCTGGAACGGCGGCACGTCGGAAAAATTCATGCTCATGAAACCCAGCGCGGTGGTCGCACTGGCAAGAAACACCGGCGACATGTTGATGCGCAGGCTTTCCACGATGGCCTCTTTTTTGGCGCGCCCCATGCGCATCTCGTGCAGCAGGGTCACCAGAATATGCACACAGTTGGCGATCGCCATGGTGAGCACGATGGTGGGCGTGGCGGACGACGGCGGCGTCAGCGGAAAGCCCAGATGGCCGCCCAGGCCCATGGCCGCCATGATCGAACCGATAATCACCAGCAGGGTGGCGAAGGTGCCGGAGAAGCCGCGGATCATCAGCCCGAGGGTGATCAGCATCAGCGCAAAACTGATGGGCACCAGTTTTTGCATGTCGCCCTTGGCGGCCTCGGCGAAGGCGTTGTTCATGAACACCATGCCGCTGAGGTAGATGTCCAGGTGCGGATACTGGCTCTCGATTTCCGCGGCGAGGTTGCGGGCGAAGGCGGCCACCTCGGGCACCTCGGTGGGCGTGTTGCCCGGTAGCTGTACGGTCACGTTGACGCCGGTGACATGGGCGCGATCGGAGATGATGCGATTCAGCAGCACGGGTTCGCTGAGGGCGATGCGGCGGATCTTGGCGCGGCTCTGTTCGTCAAGTTCCAGCTCCGCATCCACCAGATCCATGACCAGCAGGTCATCCCCCTCGGCCTCGGTGTGCTGGAAGTTGGCAATGGAATCGACACGGATTGAGTAGGGCGTCTGCCAGGCCTTTTCGGTGAGCGTCCTGATCGCCTCGAGGGTGTCTTTGCCAAATGCGTCGCCATCCCTAGGCGCGAGGATGAACATCACGTTGTCATTCTTGGTGTACATCGCCTCCAGGGCATCGAAGGCCAGCAGTTGCGGGTTGTCGGCGCTGAAAAACACCCGGTAATCGGTCTTGAAGGCCAGGTGCTTGCCACCGCTGGCGGCGGCCATAACCATCAATAGTGCGGCCAGCATGACCAGCCAGGGATGCCGGGTGACCCATTGGGCATAGCGAATGATGAAAGTCGATTCACTCATGATGATGGTCTCGCATGGCGTTATCCTCGGGCCCGTTTTTGGTTTTGGTTAGTGTCCGTGACAGCCTTGCGCCGCTGCCTGTTGCTTCATCTGTCACTAAAGATAAAAAGCTAGCGTCTGCTGAGCCCGGTCAATAACAGCCGCACCACACTCTCGGCGCGCTGTTCAAAGTGCGCGATGCTGTACAGGGGCATCAGCAGCGGCAGGTTAAAGCTGGTCAGCGCGGTGGCGATGGCCTCGGCGGCATCATCGACATCCGTCACCGCAAACTCATCGCGCTGGATACCGTCTTCCAACAGGGTCACCAGCAGCTCATGTTCACTCAGCTTGTAAGCGTCCAGGATATCCATGCGGGTCGCGCAGATGGCGTTGACCATTTCATTGATGCGCGGATCGTTGGTCCACTGGCCGTGGGTGTAATGCAACATGTGTAGCACAACATCGTGCAGGCGCTCGGGCGCCGGCAGTTGATGCTGTTCGATGATCTCCCTGACCCGCGTTAATTTGGTATCCAGACAGCCGCAGGCGAGGTTGGCGCCAATGTCGAGTTTGTTCTGGAAGAAGCGATACAGGTTGGCGGCGGACATCTGACAGTCCCGGGCGATTTCGGCCATGGTGGTTTTGTTGTAGCCAAACTGGGCGAAGCGCTCACTGGCGGCAGCGAGGATGCGGGCGCGGGTCGCCTCGCTGGCGTCTGTGGCCGGATCTGTGGCTGGGTCTGTGGCGAGAGGGTTCATGCGCAAAGACTGTAGTCGCTGACTTGTGAATAATCAATAAAGTATTCATTATTCAGTCGCGGGATGACGGGCGGGCGCGGCCACTGCGGGTTTGCGCGCTCGGGGGCCGGATGGGTGGCTGTAATTTATGCAGCATTCGGGATACTGTCGGCACAGCGAAGTCTGGAGGCCTATCGATATGTCTAGCAGGATGACTAGCAGGAAATTATTGTTGAGCAGGTCTGGGGTCAGCGCCCTGTGCTGCGCCTGCCTGCTGTGGGCGTTGCCGGTGGTCGCGGCGCCGCCGGCCGAACCGGCGGTTGATGCCCAGGCCGCCCAGGCCCCCCTGCAGTTTGGTCTGTTGCCTTACATGAGCACGCGCAAACTGTTTGCCTACTATCTGCCCATCAAGCAATACCTGGAAAAGACCCTGGGGCGTCCGGTGCACATGAGCACGGCCCCCGACTTTGCCACCTACCTCGAACGTGCCCGCCGCGGCGAGTACGACCTGTATCACACCGCCCCGCATTTTGCGGCGCAGGCAGAATATGAACTGGGTTATCAGCGGGTCAGTCGGCTGTTGCGTGAACTGGACGGAAGCATTGTGGTTGCCCGCGATGGCCCCATCCAGCGGCCAGAGGATTTGCGCGGGCGCACCCTGTCCGCCCCCGATCCCTTGGCGATCATCACCTTTCTGGGCGAGCAGTGGCTGCAGGATAACGGCCTGCAACCGGGAGTCGACGTGGAGGTGAAAAATTTTCCGTCCCACAATACGGCGATCCTCGCGGTACTGCGTGGCGAGGCGGCGGCGGCGGTGACTTCGGCGGCGGTGTTTGAGAACATGTCAAAAAAGGTGAGCGACAAGTTGCGCATTCTGACGCATACCAAAAAGGTGCCGCATATGATGTTCATGGCCAGCCCCCGTGTCGCGGGGAAAGAGCTTGCGGCGTTGCGCAAGGCGATGCTGGGTTTTACGGCCAGGGCAGACGGTAAGGCATTTTTTGCCACCACCGGTTATGGCGACATGGGGGTGATCGGCGATGCGGAAATGCAGCAGCTGAAACCGTTTATTGCTGAACTGGGCCTGCGGATGAAGGCGCAGTGAACCGCACGCAAAACTACGGCTGGCGATCGCTACGCTTCAAACTGGCGATTACCAGTGCGCTGGTGGAGGTGGCGATGCTGGCCATTCTTATCAGCAATAGCGCCAGCATCGCCACCCAGGCGCTGGAAGAACAGACCCGCTACCGGGTGAGTGAAATTGTGCCGCTGCTGAACGCCAGCCTGGCCAGCCCGCTGATACAGCATGACTATGCCACGCTGGATGAGATCCTCACGCAGGTGGTGCGCAAGGGTGGCATCGACTATATCGGTGTATCGGACGAGGATGCGCGTCTGGTCGCGGCGGTGGGTGAGCGGGCGGATGAATTTTCGCACGCGGAACAGCCGGGGAGTATCTCCGAACTATCCACTTATGGTTATCTTGAATTCCCCATCACCCTGGCGGAGATGGCGATCGGCAAGCTGCACATGAGTGTCGACATCGGCTTTCTGCAGGCCACCATCGGCACCCTGCGACGTGAAGGCATGTTGATTGCGGGAGCGGAGGTGGTGATCACCTTTGTCCTGCTGGTGCTGGTGGGTGTGCTGTTGACCCGTAACCTGGCGGTGCTGGTGGGCGCGGCGCGGGAAATGAGTGACGGCAATCTTGCGGTGCGGGTCAAGACCCGCTCGCAGGATGAGATCGGCGAAACGGCGCGGGCCTTCAATACCATGGCGGCCCGTCTGGAATTCTCCTACAGCTCGCTGAAAAAAAGCGAGCAGCGTTATCAGGCGCTGACCGAGGTGTCGCCGGTGGGTATTTTTAATACCAATGCCGCGGGCGAATGCATCTACGTGAATGAGCGCTACAGTGAAATCGCCGGTCTGCCGCAGGAAAAGTTCTATGGCACGGGCTGGGATTACATCCTGCACCCGGATGACCGGCAGCGGGTGATCAATAGCTGGACGACCTGCGTCGAAGCGGGGGTGCCTTACGTCAGTGAACATCGCATTGTCAGCGCCGTCGGCGGCGTGGTCTGGGTCTATGTGCAGGCGGTGAAATCCGCTGCCGCCGACGGCGGTTATATCGGCACGGTAACCGATATCACCCACCTCAAGTCGGTGGAGCAGGAGCTGGCGCGGCATCGGGATTCGCTGGAAGAACTGGTGGCGGCGCGTACCACGGAATTGCACGCGGCACAGCAGCGCCTGCTGCGTCAGGAACGGCTGGCGACCCTGGGCCAGCTGACGGCCACGGTCAGTCATGAACTGCGCAATCCGCTCGGCGTGATCAATAACGCCGCCTATATCCTGACGCGTAAATGCGCGAGCCTGATGGACCAGCAGGCGGACGATGTTGACCCTGAACTGAGGCAAGGCATTACCCATTATCTGCAGATGATTACGCGTGAAGTGGCTGCGGCCGATCGCATCATGTCGGATCTGCTGGCGACATCGCGCACCAAGGAGCCGGTCTTGCAGTGGGTCAACCTGGATGAGATTCTGGCCACGATCATTGAGCAGAAACCGTTCCCGGAAAACATTCAATGGCGCTACGAGTCGGCGCCTTCGCCGTTCATGTTACGGGTCGATCCCCTGCAGCTGAGTCAGGTATTAAAAAACCTGCTGGTCAATGCGGTGCAGTCCATCATCGCGGCGGGTATCGGCGACGGTAGCGTGCGCCTGTCGGCAACCACGGTGGGTGGCCAGTACCAGTTGCGGATCAGCGACAATGGCCCCGGTATCGCGGCGGCCGAGCGCGCGCAGATTTTTGAGCCCCTGTTCACCACCAAGGCGAAGGGCAACGGTCTGGGGCTGTGGATCTCGCGTGAAATCGTTCGCGCCCACGGCGGTGATATCGTGCTTGAGCCGGCTGCCGGCGAAACGGCGGGGGCCACGTTCGAGATCATCCTGCCCCGAGGGATGCGTGACGGCGTGTAGCGGACGCTACGCCACCTGTACTGTTTGAAACGGGTCACCGCTGACGACGTGAACTGTCTCCATGAGTTGACGCCGTGAACTGTCACCGTGAACCATCACCGTAAATTAATATCTTAAATAAGGTAACGAATCGCGCCAGGGCAATTCGTTGCAAAATGTGGGTTGTGGCGGACAGAATGTTTGTTGATGCGTACGCTGACAATTTGTGGGAAATTTACTGTCCTGACTCAATTACTTAACTTGCATTTCGCAAGCGTTACGGTATCTAATTCGCACTCATAGTAGCGTGGTTGAATACCACGCGCAGTCAACTATAGGTTGCGCAACATTCACTTGTATGTTCGTTGCGCGGGAGGAGAGTTTTTTGGAAACCGTAACAAAACGAATTCTGGTCGTCGATGATGAGACCAACATGCGCGCCACGCTGGCGGATATTCTCAGTGATGAAGGTTACCGTATTGATACGGCCCCTGACGGCCTGTCGGCGGTACAAATGTGCGAGCAACAGGATTACGATGTCGTGCTGCTGGATGTGCGCATGCCCGGCATTGATGGCGTGGAGACCTTTCGGCGTATCCATCGCCACAATGAATCCGTGCGCGTGGTGATGATGAGCGCCTATAGCATGGACGATCTGAAACGTGCCGTGCTGGACGAGGGGGCGATCGCCTTTTTATCCAAGCCGCTGGATATCGAAAATGTGATCAGCCTGATTCAGGATGTGCGTGAGACATCGGTGCTGGTGGTGGAAGGTGATATAGCGACCGCGGATGCGCTGCGTGATTCGCTGAAACAACAGAGCTTCTGGGTGAAGGTGACCTCATCGCCGCACGATGCCCTCGAGCTGATGGAGCAGATCCATTTCGATATCGTGCTGATTGACGCGCAGTTGCCGACCATGAATGGCCTGGAGCTCTATCTCGCGATGAAGAAATTGTCGCCGAGTTCGGTGGCGATCATGATCAGCAGCAAGGAAGAGAAAGCGGTGCGCCTGGCCAGGGAGGCGGTGCGGCAGACCGCCTACACCATGGTGCACAAACCACTGGATATGGAAAATCTGCTGGGCCTGCTGACCCGGGTCATCCAGCAGCGCATCTCCAACGCCATCAGTAAACCGCAGCTGGGCGCCTCATTCTAGCTCCCAGCGCCGGTGAAATAATCGAGGGCCGCAACCGGCCAGTGGTTTTTCACCGGCTTTGCGTTTTCTCCCACCAATGCCGCCTGCCTGACGGGCCCGCAATGTGCCTACAGGCAGAGCGCCCGCGTGCAGGGCCTGCTTTACAGGACCTGTTATGAGCGCCTGCATAACATAAAGATCCCTCCCTGCTTGCCGATAGCCTATTTTAAATAGAGCATAAATAGATCGGTATTCTGGCGTTGCCTCACAAAGGTCACACAAAGGGTAGGGTAGATGATTGAACGGGTGAAAACGGATCGGCGGCGCGGGCTGCCCTGTGCTGGTGGGCCGGCATGAAGGCGCTGATGGATGAGCTGCGCGAAGACAGTTATTTGTTCAGTGCCAATGCGGCCTTCGTGGAAGACCAGTATGCCGCCTACCTGCAAGACCCCGCATCGGTCAGCGATGACTGGCAGGCCTTTTTTGGCGAACTGCAGGGACGTGGCGAGACCCTCGTCACCGAGGTGGATCATCAGGCGGTACGTGACGATTTCCGGCGCATGGCGAAACAGCCGCGCGCGGCGGCCCCGGCCGTTAGCCCGCAGCAGAAATTCTGCCTGGATGCAAAACAGGTGGCGGTCCTGCAGCTCATCAACGCCTACCGCTTTCGTGGCCATCAGCATGCCGAGCTTGATCCCATCAGCCTGAGTGAACAGGAGCTGGTGCCGGAACTGCATCCCGCCTTTCACAAGTTGGCCGAGGAGGATATGGATACGGTGTTTAACACCGGCTCCCTGGCCGGCGGTGAAACGGCCCCCCTGCGCGAAATTCTGGAGACCCTGCGTCGCACTTACTGCGGGCATATCGGTGTGGAGTACATGCACATTACCGATACCCAGCAGAAGCGATGGCTGCAACAACGGCTGGAGAGAAGGGCGACCAGTCAGGCATTAAGCGATGCGCAGCGGCTGGACATGCTCAAGGCCCTGCTGGCCGCGACCGAGTTTGAGAAATATCTGCACGCGCGCTACGTCGGGCAGAAACGTTTTTCCCTCGAGGGGGCGGAGTGCCTGATTCCCATGCTCAATCAGCTGGTGCAGCAGGCGGGTGAGAACCGTGTCGCCGAGGTGGTGTTGGGCATGGCCCATCGCGGCCGTCTCAATGTGCTGACCAATGTGCTGGGCAAGGATCCGGCCCTGCTGTTTGATGAGTTCGAGGGTAATGTGCAGGCCCACACCGAGAACGGTTCGGGCGACGTGAAATACCATCAGGGCTTTTCCTCCGATATCGAAACGCCCGGTGGTATCGTGCATCTGGCCCTGCTGTTTAATCCGTCGCATCTGGAGATCGTCTGCCCGGTGGTGGGCGGCTCGGTGCGCGCCCGTCAGCACCGGCGTGATGACAAGAGTGGCAGCAAGGTGTTGCCGATACTGATCCATGGCGATGCGGCATTTTCCGGCCAGGGCGTAGTGATGGAAAATTTCAATATGTCGCAGGCGCGCGGTTTCAGCACCGGCGGCACCGTGCATATCATTATCAACAACCAGATCGGCTTCACCACCAGCAATCCGCTGGACTCGCGTTCCACCACCTATTGCACCGAGGTGGCGCGGATGATTCAGGCGCCCATCCTTCACGTCAATGGCGATGATCCGGAGGCCGTGGCCAGGGTGGTGCAGATCGCGCTGGATTTTCGCATGGTGTACCGGAAGGACGTGGTCATCGATATGTTGTGTTATCGACGTCATGGCCACAGCGAGGCGGACGAGCCCGCCGCCACGCAGCCGCTCATGTATAAACGTATTCGCCAGCATGCCCGCGTGTCACAACTCTATGCAGACCTGTTGATCGATGACGGCATGATCACGGTCGAGGCGATCGATGCGCTGAACGCGGACTATCGCAATGCCCTGGACAAGGGCGAGACCGTGGCGCCGAACATCGTGCACAAATACTATGACAAGCCCTACTGGGTGGACTGGAAGCCCTATCTCGAGGCCCACTGGGACGAGCAGGTCGACACCAGCAAACCGCAGCACTATATGCAGGATGTGGTGAATCGCCTCTATGCCCTGCCGGAAAATATCACCCCCCATCCCAGCGTGCGCCGCATTCTCGATGATCGGTTGAAAATGGCCGTGGGCGAGGCGCCGATGGACTGGGGCTTTGCCGAGACCATGGCCTATGCCAGCCTGGTGGAAGAGGGCTATCCGATTCGGCTCTCCGGCCAGGACAGCGGCCGCGGCACCTTTTTTCACCGGCATGCGATCATCCACGACCAGCAGGAGGGGCTGAGTTATACGCCGCTACAGCACCTGTCGGATGAGCAGGCCGACTTTGTGGTGATCGATTCGCTGCTGTCGGAAGAGGCGGTGCTGGCGTTTGAATACGGCTACAGCACGGCTGCGCCGTATGCGCTGGTGATCTGGGAGGCGCAGTTTGGCGATTTTGCCAATGGCGCACAGGTGGTCATCGATCAGTTCATTACCTCGGGTGAATCCAAGTGGGGTCGGCTGAGCGGTCTGGTAATGTTTTTGCCGCATGGCTTTGATGGCCAGGGGCCGGAACATTCCTCGGCCCGTCTGGAGCGTTATCTGCAGTTATGCGCGGAGAATAATGTACAGGTCTGCGTGCCGAGCGAACCCGCGCAGATGTTTCATCTGTTGCGTCGGCAGATGCTGCGCAAGATGCGCACGCCGCTCATTGTCATGACCCCGAAAAGCCTGCTGCGGCACAAGCTGTCGACCTCGCATCTGGCGGACCTGTCTGAAACCGGCTTTCGTCCGGTGATCAATGATCCCGACGAGATCGACGTGACAAACATCACGCGACTGGTGATCTGTACCGGCAAGGTCTTTTTTGATCTGCTGGACGCCCGCCGCAAGCGCGGTCTCACGCACATCGCCCTGCTGCGGGTGGAGCAGCTTTATCCGTTCCCGATCACGGCCTTTTGTGACCTGCTGGACGGCTTCTCCAACGCCAGGGAGATTGTCTGGTGCCAGGAAGAGCCACAGAACCAGGGCGCCTGGCAGCACATCTGGCCGACGCTGCGGGACAGCAAAAAGAAGCGGCAGGTGCTTTCCTATGCGGGCCGGCCGGCCTCGGCCTCGCCGGCAGTGGGCAATTACAAGAAACATATCGAGCAGCTACAGGCGCTGATCGATACGGCGCTGGGCGGCGCATAGGGAACCGCCGGAAGCCGGTATGAATTTACTATTGAGTCACATGAAAAGAATACCCTGCAATCAAGACGCGCTGAAAATACATCCATGTACGCTCGACAGCAGCATCCCTCGGTAACTGCTCCTGCGTTACTCTACC
>JAVVEP010000040.1 GCA_032250735.1 Gammaproteobacteria bacterium | reverse complement strand
CCTGAACGCTGACAGACCAACTGAACCCGCAAATATTACCTTGAAGGAGTACTAGAGAGACGGTAACGGCGTGGCGGTGATCGTCAACGACTTCCCTGGCATGCGTAAGAAGATGGTCGGCCCTGTCCGGGGACAGTGTGGAACTGGCACGGGGTGCCGATGAGGACATTGGGTTAAGGGTTTGTGTCGGCCGAATAGGAAAACGGCAGCGACTTTCGCCGCTGCCGTCTATTCATCCACTATAAGTGGGCGACAGGAATTCAATCAGCTCGTTTAAATTCCGGCGCAGACATCAGGCTCTCACGAGTCAAGTTAATCTGCAGTTCGTCCTTATCGGATTTGCCAGTTTTGCTAGATTTTGTTACATCACCCCAGCCAATGGCGACATCTTTCTCACCCATGCCCAGGAATCCGCCGACACCGACGACAATAGCCGCGACCTGACCCTTCTCGTCAATAATCAGGTCATTCACCGAGCCCACCTCATCACCTTTAGTGGTTTTAACCTCGGCACCGATCAGCTTGCTCGCCTGCCAGCCATTAGCCGGAATAGAGCGCAGATAACCCCGCTGCTGCATGTGAGACTGGTCTTGCTGAGTGCTCTGCAGCATACGATTACTATCCTGGTCAGTAGGTTGTTCAGCCAGCAACGAACCTGCACCTAATGTAATAATTGGTGTGACCAATGCGTAAAAAGTAAATGAATGTAGTTTTTTCATATGAATCTCCTTTGAATCGGGTGTGTTAGTCGGACGAAATGTCTGGTTTAACCGCATCATCACAGCTTCTCCTTCCCGGCATCATTACCGGGAAGCGGCTTGAATCGCCACGAGACATGGAATTCAGGATGAAGTTGTAAATTACGCTGAGGGAGTTGGTCTGTCTGTTCGCTGACGCACTAAGGCGGGAGCAGAAAGATTGAGAGGATGTAACTGATGGGCGGTAAGGTAAGAGTGGATATCAAACTATCTTATGGTAAACATCACGCGTACAAAATGGAGACCCCCAGCTTTGCTGGGGAGGTCAACGTGGTGTGATAGAAACGGGTATCTCATAGTAACTCCCAGGCGTGATCTGCCAGGTACCCCACAAGGGAGAAACCATTAGCGAAATAAATTGTTTAAACCACACCCACCGGGTGTGTAAGTATCATATTGCACGGATCTGGCCACCGCAGACGAGGTGCCACTTTCTTTTTACCTTGACGACCTCACTTCCCGCCAAAACAGCATACAATCAATTGTGACCGAATCAACCGATAACGGCTGAGGGTCCGCAAGCACTTGGGATGCATTTTCGGTAAAGACCGATTATATGGCCAGGAATGCCTTGACCATCCAAAGTTCGAGCAAGGAGCATGTCATAAACAGCAAAGCGTTCAGATTTTCGGCGCGCACACGGAAGGCGCTGCGCCACCACTGGGATACCGAGGTGCTGCGTGCGGAGCTGTTCAGTATCGAGCAACTGAAGCGACACGCAGTGACGCTGGCCGGCCAGCACCGAATCGATCCGCGACTGGCTCCGGACCGGTTGCTGCCAAGGCTGGCGGATAATGCTCGTGTTCTGTTGGAGGCGTATGACGTTGTCACCGCCGTCGCCATCCAGGGGCAACGGATCGTGCCGGCCGAGGCCTGGTTACTCGACAACTTCTATCTGATCGAGCAGCAGATAACCCTGGCGCGTCGGCATTTGCCGCGCGGCTACAGCCGGCAATTGCCGCGACTGGCCGACGGCCCGTCGGCCGGCTTCCCCCGCATCTACGACCTGGCGCTGGAGCTGATCTCCCACATGGACGGCCGCGTCGATAGCGACAACGCCACCCAGTTCATTGCCGCCTACCAGAGCGTCGAGCCCCTGAAGCTGGGCGAACTGTGGGCCTTCCCGATCATGCTGCAACTGGCGCTGCTGGAAAACCTGCGCCGCGTCGGGGTGCGCATAGCCCAGCGGCGCGAGGAGCGCGATGCGGCTATCACCTGGGCGGACCGCATGCTCGAGGCGGCCGAAACCGAGCCAAAACAACTGATCCAGTTGCTGGCCGAGTTTGCCCATGCTGATGTGCCGCTGACCGCACCGTTTGTGGAGGAGTTTTACGACCGGCTGCAGGCGCAAGGACCAGCCATGGCCTTTGTGCAAACCTGGGTCGAGCAAAAACTGTCCGAACAGGGGGTGACCGCAGCCGGCTTATCGGAGGCAGCCGGCCGCACCGCCGCCGCCAATCAGATTTCCATCGCCAACAGTATCGGCAGTCTGCGCTTCATCGGCGCCATGGACTGGAAGCACTACGTCGAGTCTCTCAGCGTCGTCGAACAGATCCTGCGCGCAGACCCCATGGCGATGTACGCCAGCCAGGATTTCGCCACCCGCGACCGCTATCGGCATGTCATCGAGGATGTGGCGCGACGCAGCAGCTGCAACGAAATGGCGGTGGCGCGCGAAGCCATTGATCTCGCACAGGCAGCCGTCGTGCAACAGGGCGCGCAGGATCGCAGCACGCATGTGGGCTACTACCTGATCGATCAGGGACGACCACAGCTGGAGCGTGCGGTCGACTGCCGACTGTCGTGGAAATCCGCGGTCTGCCGGATGGGCCGGTATCTGTGCCTCCCCCTTTATCTGGGCCCGATCCTGCTGCTCATGCTACTCGTGACTGTGGCCGTGCTGACCCTGCTCGGCCTTGCTACGGGCGGGGTCCATGCGGATGGCTGGCGGATCGGGTTGTTGGCGCTTCCCCTTGTCATCGGCGCCTCGGCGCTGGTCGTGCCGCTGGTGAACCTGCTGGTCACGCTCGTCGTGAAGCCGTATGCATTGCCGCGACTGGATTTCTCCACCGGGATTCCGGACAGTCACCGCACCATGGTGATCGTCCCCACCTTGCTGACGAAACCCGAGGATGTCGATGCGCTGCTCGAAGCCATGGAGATCCGCTACCTCGGCAATCGTGACCCCAATCTGTTCTTTGCCCTGCTCACGGATTTCCGGGACGCGCCCGAGCAGACGCTGCCGGACGACGCAGCCCTGCTCGACTATGCGCGCGCCGCAGTCGAGGAACTCAACGCGACCTACCGCGAGGACCGCCCGTGCATCTTTTATCTGTTTCACCGCCCGCGGCTGTGGAACCCGTTCGAGCGGGTGTGGATGGGCTACGAGCGCAAGCGCGGTAAGCTGGAGCAGTTCAACGCCCGGCTGCGGGGCGAGGCGCAAACGGCCTTCTCGGAGATCGTCGGCGATCCATCTATTTTCAAATCCATCCGCTACGTCATCACCCTGGATACCGATACGCAACTGCCACGCGACGCGGCACACACCCTGGTGGGCAACCTCGCGCATCCGCTCAACCGGCCGGTATACGATGCCGACAAGGGCCGCATCGTCGAAGGCTACGCGATCCTGCAACCGCGCGCCTCGATCAGCCTGACCAGTGCCGGCCAGTCCCGCTTCACGAAATTGTTCGCGGGGGAGTCCGGTATCGATCCCTACACGCGCGAGGTGTCGGACGTCTACCAGGATCTGTTCGGGGAAGGCTCGTTTATCGGCAAGGGCATCTACGACGTCGATGCGTTTCGTCAGGCCGTCGACGGCCGCTTTCCGGAAAATCTTATCCTCAGCCACGACCTGCTGGAAGGCGGCTATGCGCGTTCGGCGCTGGTGACCGATGTCGAACTCATTGAGGAACATCCGGCCAGTGTCGCTATCGAGGCCAGCCGACGCCACCGCTGGATACGCGGCGACTGGCAGCTGGCCGGCTGGCTGCTGCCGCGCGTGCCGGGGCCGTCAAATGGCGCGAGAGCAGAGCGGCAGGCGAACCCGCTCTCGGCCCTGTCGCGCTGGAAGCTTTTCGACAATCTGCGGCGCAGCCTGGTGGCGCCAGCACTGCTCGCCCTGTTGGCCGGCGGCTGGTTGTTGGGCCCGGGGCCCGGGTGGTACTGGACCTTGCTGGTGGTGGCGGTGATATTCCTGCCCACCCTGCTGTCCGCCGCAATCGAGCTGGTTCGCAAGCCCGAAGAACGCGACTGGCGAGTGCACCTGAACCTGACCGGCAGATCCGCGGGGCGCCCGCTCGTGCTCGCCGTGTTGACCCTGGCCTTTTTGCCCTACGACATGCTGATCTGCCTGGGCGCAATCCTGCGCTCGGGGTTGCGTATGCTGTTCACGCGCCGCGGCCTGTTGCTGTGGCAACTGCCGTCCTATGCACGCCGCAATGCCTGCCGCACATTGGCCGAATTTTTTCGGGAGATGTGGAGCGCGCCGGTTATTGCGCTGGTGCTGGGCGTGGCGCTTGCCATGATCGAAAGCCCTGCAGCGGCATGGTTTGCCGCCGCGCCTGTTCTGCTGCTGTGGCTGCTGTCGCCCGTCGCCGGCTGGTGGATCAGCCGACCCCTGGCCGCCCCGGCCCCGGACCTGAGAGCCGATCAAGAGGCGTTTCTTCGAACATCGGCCCGGCGCACCTGGCGCTACTTCGCGGACTTCGTCGGCCCGCAGGACAACTGGCTGCCGCCCGACAATTTCCAGGAATACCCGGCGCCGGCCATCGCCACACGCACCTCGCCCACCAATATCGGCATGTCGCTGCTGGCCGACCTGGCGGCGGTCGATTTCGGCTACATCACGGCCGGGGAATGCCTGCAGCGCATCGGCAACACGCTCGCCTCGATGGAAAAGCTGGAACGCTATCGCGGCCACCTTTATAACTGGTACGACACGCGCACCCTGCAACCGCTGCACCCGCAATACGTCTCGTCGGTGGACAGCGGCAACCTGGCCGGTTGTCTGCTTACCCTGCAGGCCGGGCTGGCCGAGCTGAAAGATCAGCCGGTGCTGTCGTCAAATGCATTGCAGGGGCTGCAGGATACGCTGCAGGTGTTCGCTGAACTGCTGCCTGCGTCGTCCGATCCGGAGCTTGCAAACAGGATCACGTTGCTGCAGGACACGCTCCACACACTCAAGCTGACAGGCTCGCCGCAAACGCCGGCTGCCGCCGTCAACGCGCTGAATGAGATTCACCGCATCGGTGGCGAACTGGTGACATGGCTGCCGGCGGATATCGATATCGATGGCGAACGGGTGTACTGGGCGCAGGCCTTCGACCGCCAGTCACGGGCGCTTCGGGACGAACTTCGGTTGCTGTTGCCCGAGTCGCGGCACTTCAGCGCGATGCCGAGTACGATCCCGACACTGGCGGAACTGGCTGGCGCACACGGCAAGGTTACCGAGGCGCGCTCGTCCGTCGCGGCCGAACGGCTTGGCGTGATCGACGATCTGGTGCAGCGTTGCCGCGCACTGGCGGCAATGGATTTTGAATTTCTCTACGACACCGCGTGCGGCCTGCTGGCCATCGGCTACGACGTCGGCGAACGGCGCCGCGATCCGACCTGCTACGACCTGCTGGCATCGGAGGCGCGCCTGGCCAGTTTTCTGCTCATCGCGCAGGGACAGGTGCCGCAGAAGCACTGGTTCTCGCTTGGCCGCCTGCTGACCAGTCATGGCAGTGACGTCAGCCTGATTTCGTGGAGCGGCTCGATGTTCGAGTACCTGATGCCGCAGCTGATCATGCCGAGCTACGCGAACACCCTGCTGGAGCAGACCTGCAAGGCCGCGGTGTCGCGCCAGATCGAATACGGCCGGCAACGCGAGGTGCCGTGGGGGATTTCCGAGTCCTGCTACAACGCCACCGACATGCACCAGGTCTATCAATACCGGGCCTTTGGTGTGCCGGGTCTGGGCTTCAAGCGCGGGCTGGGTGACGACCTGGTGATCGCGCCCTACGCCAGCGCCCTGGCGCTGACGGTGATGCCGCGCGAGGCGTGCCGCAACCTGCAGATGCTGGCCGGGCAGGGATTCCTCGGCGCCTATGGTTTCTACGAGGCCATCGACTACACGCCCACGCGCGTGCCGCGTGGCAAGCCGCACGCCATCGTGCGCTCGTTCATGGCGCATCACCAGGGCATGAGCCTGCTGGCCTTTGCGCATGTCCTGCTCGACCAGCCGATGCAGCGCCGCTTCATGTCCGACCCGCTGGCGCGGGCGACCGAACTGCTGCTGCAGGAGCGGGTGCCGAAGAAGGGCGCTACCCTGCACCCGCACGCGGCCGAAGTCAGCGCCGCCGCCCGCCCCCCCAGCGCGGACATCGGCGCGATCATGCGCGTGTTCACCGACCCGAATACGCCGATCCCCGAAGTCCACCTGTTGTCGAACGGCCACTACCACGTCATGGTGACCCAGGCCGGCGGCAGCACCAGCCGCTGGCGCGACCTCGCCGTCACCCGTTGGCGCGAGGACGCCACGGCCGATGGTTGGGGCACCTTCATCTACCTGCGCGACCGTGACAGCGGCAAGTACTGGTCGACCGCGCACCAGCCAACCCTGCGCCGTGCCGACCACTACGAGGCGATCTTCGTGCAGGGACGCGCCGAATACCGGCGACGCGATCAGGCGATCGAAGCGCACACCGAGATCAGCGTTTCCCCTGAAGATGATGTCGAGATCCGTCGGGTCAAGCTCACCAACCAGTCGTCGCGTACCCGGCATATCGAGGTGACGAGTTACGCGGAAGTGGTGCTGGTGCCCTTGAGTGCCGATCTGGCGCATCGTGCTTTCAGCAATCTGTTCGTGGAGACCGAAATCCTGCCCGAACGCCAGGCGATCCTCTGCACGCGGCGTCCGCGTACACCGGGCGAGCAGGTGCCCTGGATGTTTCACCTGCTGGCCGCACCGGGCGCGATTAGCGACGCGCCGTCCTACGAGACCGACCGCGCCCGCTTCATCGGGCGCGGTCGCACCGCGGCCAACCCGCTGGTGCTGGACAGCCGCGACAGCCCGCCATTGTCGAACACCGAGGGTTCGGTGCTCGACCCCATCGTGGCGATCCGCCGCACCCTGACGCTGTCACCCGATGAGTCGGCCAGCGTGCAGATCATCTCCGGTATCGCGGACACGCGCGAGGCGGCACTGGCCCTGCTGGAAAAATACTGCGACCGCCACTTCGTCGAGCGCGCCTTCGAAATGGCCTGGTTCCAGAGTCAGGAGGTGCTGCGTCACCTCAATGCCACCGAGGCCGACGCCCAGGTCTTTGGCCGTCTGGCCAGCTCGGTCATTTACGGCAGTGCCCTGCGCCGCGCCGCCCCCGCCATCATTGCCCGCAACCAGTTGGGCCAGTCCGGGTTGTGGCGCTTCGGCATCTCGGGCGATCTGCCGATCGTCAAGCTGCGCATCGGTGACCTCAACCGCATCGACCTGGTCAAACAAGTTTTACAGGCCCACGCCTACTGGCGCATGAAGGGCCTGGCCGCCGATCTGGTGATCGTCAACGAGGATTTCTCGGGCTACCGGGCGGTGCTGCAGGACCTGATCATGGGGCTGATCAACGCGGGGCCCGAGGCACAGGTGCTCGACAAACCGGGCGGGGTCTTCGTGCGACGCGCCGAGGAACTGACCGAGGACGAGCGGGTATTGCTGCAGACGGTCGCCCGCATCGTCTTCAGCGACACCACCGTGACCCTGATCGAGCAGGTGGAACGCCGCCGCGTGTCGCCAGAACGGGCGTCGGACCTGCTGGAGCCCTCGCTGCCAGCGCTCGCCGAACCGGTTTATCCACTGGCGCCGCGCGAGCGCATTTTCAGCAACGGCCTCGGCGGCTTCACGCCCGACGGGCATGAATACGTCGTCACCCTCGAACCCGGCCAGACCACGCCGGCGCCGTGGGTCAATGTCATTGCCAGTCCGCACATCGGCACGGTCGTCAGCGAGAGCGGCGGCGCGTATACCTGGGCGGAAAACGCCCACGAGTTTCGCCTGACCACCTGGCACAACGACCCGCTCTGCGACAGCAGCGGCGAGGCGCTCTACATCCGCGACGAGGACACCGGCGCGTTCTGGTCGCCGACGCCGCTGCCCGCGCACGGCCGCTCCGGCTACGTGTGCCGGTACGGCTTCGGCTACAGCGTGTTCGAGCACTATGAAGCGGGCATTGCTTCGGAACTGTACACCTACGTCGCCATGGACGCGCCGGTGAAGTTCGTGGTGGTCAAGCTGCGCAACACGTCGCAGCGTGCGCGCAGCCTGTCGCTCACCGGGTACTGGGAACTGGTGCTCGGCGAGTGGCGGCACGCCAACCTGATGCACATCGTCACCGAAACCGATCCGCACACTGGCGCGCTGTTCGCCCGCAATGCCTACGGCCGCGAGTGCGCCAACCGGGTGGTGTTTGCCCACGTCAGCGAGCGCGAGCGGACAGTGAGCGGCAACCGCACCGAGTTCATCGGCCGCAACGGCTCGCTGGCGCGTCCGGCGGCGATGCGCCGCAAGCGCCTGTCGGGCCGAACCGGCGCCGGCCTCGATCCCTGTGCCGCGATCCAGACCCGGATCGAACTGGCCGCGGGGCAGGAGCGCGAGATCGTGTTCGTGTTCGGCGCGGCGCACGACGCCGAGCAGGCACGGCATTTCATCCAGCAATACGGTGGACCGGCGGGTGCGCGCCAGGCACTGGCAGCGGTGTGGGAACACTGGAACCATACCCTGGGCGCGGTGAATGTGGACACGCCCGATCCGGCGCTCAACGTGCTGGCCAACGGCTGGCTGGTTTATCAAACCCTGTCCTGCCGGTTGTGGGGACGCAGCGGCTATTACCAGTCCGGCGGGGCCTACGGCTTTCGTGATCAATTGCAGGACACCATGGCACTGGTGCACGCGACGCCGTGGCTCGCCCGTGAGCAGCTGATCCGGCACGCCGGGCACCAGTTCATCAAGGGCGACGTGCAACACTGGTGGCACCCGCCCAATGGGCAGGGCGTGCGCACCCATTTCTCCGACGACTATCTGTGGCTGCCGTATGCTACTTGCCGTTATGTGCGGGCGACCGGCGACACCGGCGTGCTCGACGAGTCCATCCATTTTCTGGAGGGCCGCGAGCTGTATGCGGAAGAGGAGGCCTACTACGATCAGCCGCAACGCTCGCCCGAAGCCGCCAGCCTGTACGAGCACTGCGTGCGTGCTCTCAGGCACGGCCTGCGTTTCGGCGCACATCATTTGCCGCTGATGGGCTGCGGCGACTGGAACGACGGTATGAATCTCGTCGGCAAAGAAGGCAAGGGCGAGAGCGTGTGGCTAGCGTGGTTCCTGGTCGAGAACCTTGAGTCGTTTGCCGGCCTCGCGCGTGGCCGCGACGACACGGACTTTGCCGAGCTGTGCAGCGATCAGGCCGCCCAGCTGCGCAGCAACATCGAGGCCCAGGCATGGGACGGCGCCTGGTACCGGCGCGCCTGGTTCGACGACGGCACGCCGCTGGGCTCGTCCACCAACGACGAATGCCAGATCGATTCGATCAGCCAGAGCTGGGCAGTCATCTCCGGGGGCGGCGATCCGGTACGTGCCCGTCAGGCGATGACGGCAGTGGACCAGCGCCTGGTACGGCGCGACAAGCAGATCATCCAGCTACTCGACCCGCCTTTCGACAAGTCGGACCTGGAGCCCGGCTACATCAAGGGCTACATCCCCGGCGTACGCGAGAACGGCGGCCAATATACCCATGCCGCGATCTGGACCACCATGGCATTCGCCATGCTGGGCGATACCGAACGCGCCTGGGAATTCTTCGCCATGCTCAATCCCGTCCACCACGGCAGCACGCCGGAGGCCATCGAACGCTACAAGGTCGAGCCTTACGTCATGTGCGCAGACATCTATGGCGTGCCGCCGCACATCGGACGCGGCGGCTGGACCTGGTATACCGGTGCGGCCGGCTGGATGTATCGGCTGACCGTGGAAACCCTGCTTGGCCTGCAACTGGAAGTAGACCATCTACGTATTGCACCGTGTGTCCCCGCCGATTGGGAATCGTACAAGATCCACTACCGTTATCGCGAGACGGTCTACCACATCACCGTCAAGCGCGTGGGTGAGCCATCGGGGCAGGTCAGTCGCGTGACCGTGGATGGCACTGAACGTCCCGACACCCGCATTCCGCTGATTGATGACCGCCAGGAGCATTTCGTCGAAGTGGAGCTGGGCTAAGGGCAGCACACATTAATATAGTGCGAGTAATGCGAGGTCATTTATTCCACCAGTAAATATTCAGACATTCCGTCCAGGCGGGATTTGGTCTCCTCCCAGTTTGGCAACAGCCTCTTCAATAGTTTGTAGTATTTTGGACTGTGGTTGTGTTCCTTGATGTGGCAGATCTCATGAACAATTACATAGTCGATGCAATCCCGGGGCGCTTTGACCAGGAGCGGGTTCAGCGTCAATACGCCTTTTGCCGAGCAGCTTCCCCATTGCTTTTTCATGACCCGCATTTTCCAGGTGGGGGTGGTTTTTAACCAACTGATCTTCGCTACGAGGTCATCGATTCTGCGCGCGAACACCTGTTCGGCATGTTCTCGATACCAGCCATTGAGTAAGGATTTAATTGCCTCGGGGTTGCGTGATTTAACCCGCACTTGTAATTGACCGCGAAACAGTTTCACATTGGGTTCAATATTTTTGACTTTGAAGACTTTTAATACGTATCGCCGCCCCAGGTAATAGTGACTTTCACCGCTCACGTATTCCCTTGGCAGGACATGGTTATGGCGTTGTTGAATTTTGCGAAGATGGTTATAGATCCACCGGGCGCGTTTATTCACTGCCGCCTTGATGAGGGCAAAGTCGGCTGTTTCAGGTGCAAACACATGCACTGTCCCGGTGGGCAGGATATCAACCTTGATTTTGCGTTTGCTGCCCGGGATAAAGAACACCTGATAGGGGATTCGTTCCTCACCGTATTGCAGGGTTTGTTTGAAATATTTTGTTGTGTCAGTAACCAGCAACTTACTCACCGCTCACTCCCAACCGTGTAATCCTGATAACTTCTTCAATAATATCCTTGGCTTTATCCATGCCGGTTAATTTAAACAGGCGCGGGAGCAGCTGCTGGCGGATTTCCGCCTCGATATTGGCCGGATTGAGCGAGTATTCGGCAACGGCCTGGGTCACAATCCTGTCGATCGCCAGGGCTTCGTCGGCCAATTGTGCAACTTCATCATCGGTCAATTTCCCGAAACGCTCACCGCCTAAAATAAGCCGGAAGATGCCGTAATAGGCTTTTGCATGGCGATTGGCTTCTAATTCAGAAGGAATACCTTCAATTTCACGGTTTTCCACTTTTTCTTCAAACGCCTTGAACAGGGCGTATTGCTTGAGCGGATGGTCAAACAGGGCTTCGGCCTCTTTAATCACTTCTTTCAATAATTCAGACAGTACCTTTTGAGCATAGGGGTCATCGCCCAGTTCCTGCTCAATGCTTTTCTTCACCCGTGTCTTGATGATGTCGGTTTCGTTGCGGGTCTTTTCCTCCGACCAGGAATTGATATCACTTTCCTTGCCCAATTCACCGACGATATAAACGCCTTCGGGTTCCTTGATGGCCTGACCGATCACCTGTTTGTCAACCAGGGTGCGTAACTGTTTGTCATAGGCACTGTAATCGACGGTTTCCTCGGCATCGCGGCGGGCAATCTTGCGCAGGTTTTCAAAAAAGGCCAGGTCCCTCTTGTATTGTGCGATGTCTTTCTCGCTAAAACTGCTGTCGGCGAAGAAACTACTGGAGGAGAGCGCAGTCTTCAAACAGACGCCGAACTCCGTGAGTGCATGGTAAAAATCCTCGCGAACCATTTGATGCGCATCATAGCTGTGGCCGTCTTCATCTTCCTGCCATTTTGGCACCAGCAATTGACGGTATTGCTCGGTGTCGCGTTTGTTATAGACATACCTGAAAATATCCCACAAGGCCTTATGCAAGGCCGGCAGGCGTTTGTACTCGGTACTGATCTGGTTATACAGGCCGTCGATATCATCAATGCTATAGCCGCCTTGCGTGCTTTCGGCGAGATTCTGGTAATCCTTGATGGCGGTATCCAGTTCGGTCAGGATGCCGCGATAATCAATCAGCAGGCCATACTTTTTGGCCTCGTGCAGGCGGTTGACACGGGCAATGGCCTGAATCAGGTTATGTTCCTTTAAGGGTTTGTCGATATACAGCACCGCATTGCGGGGCTCATCGAAGCCCGTGAGTAATTTATCCACCACAATGAGCAGATCCGGCGGCCCTTCGGTGCTGAAATCCTCCAGCACGCCCTGCGTATATTCGGCCTCGTCACGTGTCCCGACACTCTCCTGCCACCATTGCTGTACTTCGGGCAGGCTCTTGTCATCCACGCTTTCATGACCCTCGCGGGTATCGGGCGGGGAGATGATGACGGCGGAGCTCACCAGGCCGGTGGCATCCAGGTGTTTCTTGTAGCGGATGGCGGAAATTTTACTGTCCGTCGCGACCTGGCCCTTCAGGCCCAGGTTCAGGGTCTTGAAGTTGCTGTTGAAGTGGGTGGCGATGTCCCAGGCAATGAGTTCAATGCGGTTGTCGGAACTGTAGACGACGCCCTTGTTGGCGAACTTCTTTTTCAGATCGGCCTTCTGCTTATCGCTCAAGGTCGCTGTGATCATCTCAAACCAGTTGTCGATGGCCTTTTCGTTAACGATCAGTTCCGGCTGACGTTCTTCGTAGAGCAGCGGGGTCACCGTGCCATCAGCCACCGCCTGTTTCATGGTATAGGCATGCACAATGGGGCCGAATTTGTTGACGGTCTTTTCGTCTTTCAATAGTGGCGTGCCGGTGAAGGCGATGTAGGAGGCGTTGGGCAGGGCCCGGCGCATGCGCTCATGGTTTTCCCGGTTATGGCTGCGGTGGCCCTCATCGATGAGTACGATCAGGTTCGCGCTGGGGTTGTAGCACTCCTTGAGTTTCGAGGCCGAGGCGAACTTGTTGATGATGGTAAAGATAATGCGGTCCTCGCCATGGGCGATGCGTTTGGCCAGCTCCCGCCCGGAACCGACCTTGGCCTTTTCGCCTTCTTTCCTGGTGGCAATGGCCGAGCCGAAGGCCCCGCCGCTGACAAAGGTGCGCGCCAGTTGTTTTTCCAGATCGATGCGGTCGGTCACCACGATCACGCGGCATTGCTTCAGTTCCTCGCGCAGCAGCAGGGCCTTGGTGAGAAACACCATGGTGAAGGACTTGCCGGAACCGGTGGTATGCCAGAGCACGCCACCTTCGCGGTGGCCATCCGGCGCGACGTTACTAATCTGCTCAATAAGCCGCTTGATGCCAAAGGCCTGCGAATAGCGCGCGGCCACCTTGCCCACCTTTTTGTCAAACAGGATAAAGTAGCGGATAAATTCCAGCAGCCGGTCAGGGCGCAACAGGCTGATTAACAGGGTATCCTGCCCCGTGGGCAGCACATGCTCGGACCACAGGTTTTCAAAATAGCGGCGGGTGGCGCGGCCGCGATCGGCAAACAGCAGGGCCTGTTGCTTGGCCGTGAGCGGGCGGTTCTTGATTTCGTCAACGACGTCGGGCTTGAGGTCTTCCTCTTTCCAGGCGGTCCAGAACTTGGCGTCGGTCCGGGTGGTGGCATAGCGGCCATCGATACCGTTAATGGACATCAACAACTGGGAGTAGGCGAACAGGTAGGGAATCTCATTCACCCCCTGGTTGCGCAGTTGCTGCGAGATCCCTTCCTTGAGCATGTCCTTGTTGGGGTTATGACTGTCCGGACGCTTGGCCTCGATAACCACTAAAGGGATGCCATTGATGAAACAGACGATATCCGGACGGCGGGTAAAAGTCCCGGCGGTATTGAGCACGCTGTATTCTTCCGTCACCTGGAAAGTGTTTTTTCCGACGTTAAGCCAATCGATCAAGGGAACGGTGATGCTCTCTTTTTTACCCTCGATAAATTCGGTCACCGTAATACCCAGCATAAGCTGGTGGTAAATCCGTTCATTGGCGCTGAGCAGGCCCTCGTTCATGGCCGGGGTGGCAATATCACGGACGATCTGTTCAATGGCATTGGGGGAGAGGGCGTGTTCACGGCCACGTAGTGTGAAACGGTACTGTTGCAGGTGCTGGATCAGGACCTCGCGCAACAGGATTTCGCGCTCGCTGCCGCGTTTTTGCAGGCATTGTGCAGGCGGCAGGTAGTCATATCCCAGGGTCATGAGCAGCTTCAATGCCGGTAGCTTGGCGCTGTATTCTTCCTGGGTGTTGGGTGTGAATGTATCCATATCAATTGCCCGTATGCCGATGTAAGCCGGCTTTACTTTTCACTGAAATTAGGCCAGACTCTAATCAAATGTCCCGCCCCGATGACAAGAGCCCCATAGGCTCTCACCGCAAGGTGTAGTCGGGGCGGTCGCTTTTCCAGCCCTCAGTAATACCTCCGCTCGCCCCGCCTGAATAACTCAAACTCGCTATGAATCGCCGGTCTGATCTGGTCATAGTAGGTCGTTTCACCTGTATCCCACTTTCGGTAAATCGCCCAGTTGCAATAGTCTGCCACCTGTAAGCCGTAGTGGGCCCGGGATGCCTGATGCAAAACACGATAGGTCATGCCCGCGGGAAGCATCCGTTTCAGCGATTGCTTGACCCCTTTTTCCACCGCCTTGCGTTTCTTGTTGTGCGGAATGGTGTCAGTGATGACAATAATCTCGTCATATCCATCATGCTTCTCGAAAACATGCCGCAGCAAGTAACAGAGCATCTCGGGGTAGAAGCGACTATCCACCCTCAGGGCTGGCCCTGTTTTGGGCTTTTCGACGATCAGGCTGTCAATGCGTAACTGATCCGAATGATCATTCAGGATGCCGAAAAGCCGCTCACGCAGATAGCGGTTATCGTCGGCGCAATGGAAATACTCTACATCCCGTCCCATTTCGAGCAGTTCGTGCCGATAGTCATCCCACGATTCGCGGATCGAAAATGGCCGGCACATGGCGACACTGGTGAGAGTGAAGTACCGGGTACCCGTTGGCGAAAAATCGAAGTTCCCGCCCTCATCGAGAAAGAGATAGAGTACCTTTTTGGACGCAGATACAGTCAAGCTGCCGCCTCCACTTTGACTCGTCGCTTGCCAGTGAGGAGTTGTTGCATGAGAGCTCTTTTTTCTTCTTTAAGCAGGTCTAATTGAGTTCTTAAATTTGAAATGTTTTGATTAGCTGTGTGCAATAAATCCGCAATTTTTTCTTGTTCCTCATAGGAGGGAACTGGCACTTTTGTCCCCATGAATTCCGATGGCTTGATATTTAATAGCCCATTGTTACGTACACCTGTATTTACCAGCCTGCCTAATTGTGGCTTTAAATAATCTGCTTCAAACAGGTATTTGTAGAAGCGATGACTTAGTTCTTTGTTAAGTTTGAAGCAGACATAGACGTGCGGTACAAGTCCGGTTTTGAATGTTTCCAAATCAAAAACGCAGCCAAATTGATATGTCTTCGAATTTCCTTTGTTGTACGCAAACTCTCCATTTTTTAGCAGAATATAATTATTGACGCTCTCACCGGCCATGTAACGACTATATCGTTCCTCTTGCGTTACAAAACCAGTCAATGATGAGATGGTGAGAATAGGGTGCTCTTGCGAATCCGATTTACGCTGAATACGTTTTGCGATCTGGCTGATCTTTTTGTATTCCCATTTGTCATTAAACCCAGGCAACCTCTTCTTGCCACTCAACAACTGCTGCATCAGGGCTTTTTTCTGTGCGCGGCTGTTGTCGATGAGTTTTTCGACGATTTCAATCGCCTTGTCCCAGGTGGAGAGGATGTTGGCGATTTTGGCTTGCTCTCCAATTGGCGGCAAAACGATTGGGATTGATTTAATTGTTTGCAAGTTTAATCCGGCTTTAGCGCCAGCATCATTTAGTCGGTTTATGCTGTTATGCATCTTCTTTGATGAAAGAAGATATGCGATAAATTTCGAGTCAGAGTGCTTTTTCTTTAATCTAACTAATGCCGTATGTTGATTAATGTATGCCTCGCCTAGATTATTAGGAATCCAGCCAATCTTCCCTAGTTCTGCAGTAATAGAGATTAAAATATCTCCATGCTTAAGCTGTGTTCGCTTCCCGTCTGCAGAATCACTCTTCACATCCACAAACTTTAAATCATCGAGATTAAGATCGATTCCGTCGCGCCGAAGATTAGTCATTCGAATAAATTTTGCACCTGAATCAGAGTAGTATTGAGCCCAATCACGTGATCCACTAGTAACTGTGGCTGCTACTTTACCTAGTTTAGTGTGCACCCACCCCTCAGGAGTCATAACCCAACTCCTTCAGATACCCATCCATCTCCTTTTCCAGTTCGGTAAGCTGCTTCTTCAGTTCCATCCGCTCCATGCGCACCGCCACGAGAACGATCTCTTCCTCTTCCTCGAAGGTATCGACATAACGCGGAATGTTCAGGTTGTAATCGTTCTCGGCGATCTCCTCTTTGCTGGCCAGGTAGGCGTATTTGTCCACGTTTTGCCTTTGTTCGTAGGTGCTGACGATCTTGGCAATATTGTCCATGGTCAGATTGTTCTGATTCTTGCCGGAGGAGAATTCCCGACTGGCGTCGATGAACAGCACTTTGTCATCGGCCTTTTTCTTTTTAAAGATCAGAATCGCCGCCGGGATGCCGGTGCCGTAAAAGAGTTTTTCCGGCAGGCCTATGACGGCGTCGAGCAGGTTTTCCTCGATGAGTTGCTGGCGAATGCGGCCTTCGCTGGAGCCACGGAACAGCACGCCGTGGGGCACGACCACACCCATGCGGCCGCCGGGTTTGTTTTTCACCGGCGGTTTCAGCACTTCGATCATGTGCAGGATGAAGGCGTAGTCGCCCTTGGTCCGGGGCGGGATGCCACGGCGGAAGCGGCCGAAGCGTTCGTGCTCCGCCGTGTCGTGGCCCCATTTTTCCAGCGAGAAGGGCGGATTGGCGACCACCACATCGAAGTGTTTCAGATTGTCTTCGCCGTCCAGCAGTTTGGGGTTGCGGATGCTATCGCCCCATTCGATGCGGTGATTGTCCTCGCCGTGCAGGAACATGTTCATTTTGGCCAGCGCCCAGGTGGAGCCGATCGCCTCCTGTCCGTAGAGGGCGTATTTCTTCGAGCCGTTGAAGTGGCGTTTGATTTGCTGGCCGCACTTCAGCAACAGGGAGCCGGAGCCACAGGTCGGGTCGCAGATTTCATCGCCTTCCTGCGGGGCGACCAGTTCTGCGATCAGTTCGGAGACCTCCGGCGGGGTATAGAATTCACCGGCGCTCTTGCCGGCGCCCGAGGCGAAGCTTTTGATCAGGAACTCGTAGGCGTTGCCGATGATGTCCAGCTTGCCGATTTTTGAGGGGCGCAGGTCGAGTTCTTTTTTGGCAAAGTCTTCCAGCAGGTGGCGCAGCAGGTCATTTTTTTGCGACTCCTCACCGAGTTTGTTGGCATTGAAGCTAATGTCCTGGAATACATCGCGCAGCTTGGCGAGATTGCTTTCTTCAATGGCGTGCAGGGCCTTGTCGATGCGCTCGCCATTGCCGGGTTCATAACGGTGTTCGTACAGGTGTTTAAAATTGGCTTTTTCCGGCAGGACAAAGCGTTCGTTCTTCATCAGCTCTACGATGAGCTCGGGATGGTCGCCATGTTCCTTCTGGTAGTTGTCATAGTGGTCCTGCCAGACGTCGCTGAGGTATTTCACGAACAGCATGGTCAGCACATAGTCCTTGTATACACTGGCGTCGATGGTGCCACGGAAGGTGTCGCAGGCGCGCCACACGGCCTTGTTGATGACGTCCTGCCGCATGGCGTCCTGCCTGGTTAACTCCAGCAGATTCAGGTTTGGGTCTTGTTCGGTTGCTGATGTCTGTTTTGGTTTCATGATGCGTCTCTGTTCTGAAAATCGCGGTTAATATATGCCTGGCACAAGCCGCGAACCATTTGCTCACGGTTATGGAGTAACTGTTCGGTGAGGGTCTTTTCCTTCAACCAGCCCTGGTGGATCGTGGCGATTTTATGTTGGGTCGCCAGGGAGGGCAGGGTGACCAGTAGCTCACGGATAGTGCGCTTGTTGATCATGGAGATATTGGTGCCGGTGTCGTTGCGCTCGAAATACTGCTGGCTGGCAGGCTGGTTGAGGTACCAGCATAAATACGCCGGGGCGACCTTGCGGATGTCGGGCGTCAGGATGAAGAATTGCGCGGCGGCAATGACATTGGGCCGTTCTCCGCTGAACAGGCCGCTATAGTAATAGCCGCCACGGGCGCGCAGCAGGATGTCTCCGGGCTGGAGGGGCTGGGGTGGTCTTTCGTCGGTCATACTGACCTGGGCGGCCTGCTCCAGGCTGATGTGACAGTCCTTCTGCACATCCTTGAGTTGCAAAACGTAATAATCCCATGACGTGGGTGTGTGTTCTACGCTGCCACGGAAAGGGTGGCCGGTGCGGATATCCGCCAGCTCGCTGAGTTTGGCTGTTTTCGTGTGTTTACCCATCTCGACCCGTATAAATATGATACTGAACCAGTGGGGACTCTCTAGTAGAGTGGCTACTGGTGAACACTGGCAATTTTATCTCTATCCAGGCAGAAGTCAAGTGCAGTAGATGGTCTACTGTAAACATATTTATAAAACATTTCTCATAATACTTCCAAATAGTGGAAGTATCTGGAAATTATTGTATAGTTGGGTCAAATACTGCATAGACGACCTATAGGAAGACCACCGTGACACCGTTAGCCAAACAGCTTATTAACCAGGGGCAGGCCAATCATGTCTTAAATGACCGGCAACTGGCACGCCTGCTGGGCGGCAGTGACGAGAGCCGCTACGGGCTGGTGAATCGCGCCTTGAAGGCGGGCGATCTGGTCAGGGTGAAACGGGGTATTTATGTGCTGGCAGATGAATTGCGCGATAAGCCGGTACACCCCTTTGCCCTGGCGCAGCATTTGGAACCTGGCAGTTACGTGAGCGGGGAGTCGGCACTGAGTTTCCATGGCTGGATTCCGGAGGCGGTACACGTGGTTTTGAGTGTGGTGCCCAAGGGTAAGTCGGTGAGCTACGAACATGAGCGCCTGGGCAAATTTGAGTTTCGGCGCATGACGACTAACACCGGCTACTTCCTGCAATCGGTTGCGCGGCATGAGTTACAGCAGCAGGTGGCGTTGATTGCGGAGCCGCTGCGGGCCTTGATGGACCTGGTGTACTTGCGCAAGCTTGCCTGGCAGGGGCTGGATTTTTTAACGCGTGGCATGCGCATCGATGAGCAGCAACTGCGTACCGTGACATCGTTGGATATCACGAGGTTGTTGGATGTCTACAAAGGCAAAAGGGAGCAGGCGTTCCTTTCAGAACTGCAAAGGTCGTTGGGATTATGATTGACCTGATTCAAAAGCGCTTGGCGGAATACAAAGCGGCCAGCCTCATTGAGGAAGAAAATGCGCTCAAGGAGATTGTGCAGGAGATTATTTTGTTCGCCTTGTGGCGCGCGGATTTTTTTGAAGTGGCGGCCTTTCAGGGCGGGACGAGTTTACGGATTTTGCATGGCCTGAACCGGTTCTCGGAGGATATCGATTTTATCTTGCGCGAGCCGAATCCGGGTTTCAGGTGGCAACCCTATCTGGAGAATATTGCGAAGACCTGTGAAGAGTTTGGTATTGCGCCGGAGGTGCTGGACAGGCAGCACATGGATCAACATGTCAAGGCGGCGTTGATCAAGGATACCTCCATCGCCAATCAATTGAATTTGAGTTTTTTTAATAATCAGCGTGGCAAGAAACTGACAATCAAGTTGGAGATTGATGCCAATCCGCCGAGAGGGTCTGGTTTTGAATTTACCTATCTTGATTTCCCGGTCGATTATGAGGTTTGCCATCAGGACCTGGGCAGTAATTTTGCCCTGAAAACACATGCCCTGTTATGTCGCCCTTACATCAAAGGACGCGATTGGTATGACTTTAACTGGTATGTGGCGCAGGGGATTACTCCCAAGCTGGAGCTGCTGAAGAATGCGCTGTTTCAGTATGGGCCGTGGCAGGGGCAAAATTTGAATGTGGATCGGGAATGGCTGGTGAAAACCTTGGGCGAAAAAATCGCAGCGATTAACTGGCTGGATGCCGCCGAAGATGTTGAACGCTTCCTGAAGCCGGTCGAACAGAAGAGCCTGACGCTGTGGAGCGAGAAGTTCTTTGTTAATAAGTTACATCAACTGGCGGCGTATTGAAAAAACATAGAAACGGATTGGTGACAAAATGGCGCTGTTCCATGCGACGCCATGGCTCGCCCGAAGCAGGCAGTCTCTACGAGTACTGCGTGCGTGCCATTAAATACCTCATTTGTCGGTGCGTTCTGTTTTAGATTCAGTTGATTGATCGGGTCCGGTCCTGTTGTCTCTCGGCTGAGAGCCTGTGAAAAAACCGTCGACCTACTGCGGACGTCGTTTTTCGGCTGCAACGGCGTTGCACTACGTGAAAATGGCGGTCACTTGGTCTACCAAACTCCCTTGTTTTCACGTAGCGCGCGTTGTTTCGCTCGAAAAACGACGCCCTCGCTACATCCGTCGATTTTTTCGCAGGCTCTGATGCCTGCGGTAACGCAAAAACCAGCTCATCAGCGGCTTGACGCTGGTGCCGTGAACGAGAATCGAAAGCGTGACCGCAATCAGCGTCAACCGGATCAGATCCAGGGCCAGCTCCTCGGGGAGGCCATGCTGGATGGCGAACATCAGGTAGTACAGCGAACCGATGCCGCGCACCCCGAACCAACCGATCATGCTGCGTGTCGGCCACGAGGTGCGCATGCCCATCAGGCCGATCATAACGCTGACCGGGCGCGCCACCATAAACAGGAATAACGCGAGCCCCACCGCACGCCAGCTCCAGGAATCGAGAAACAAGGTGCCGCCGATCAGCAGGACGAGCATCAATTCCGAGAGCCTTTCCAGGTGCTCCTTGAATATCAGCGATCCTCCGCTGACGGTCGGCGTGGGCTCGTTTTCCGGGCCAGAATTTTCCGAGCCAGTGTTTTCTGAGTCAGGGTTTTCCGCTCCCGGTTCGTTCAGGCCGGTTTGCAACCGATTCGGGGTGTCCAGCGCGGCGTTGTTCATATCGGCGCCGGCGAGTTTAAGTTCGGTCTGGCGCAGCGCGACGGCCGCGAAAAACACCGCCAGAAACCCCCACGCATCGACCAGCTCACTCAGGCCATACACCACACCGATCAGGCCAAGTCCGAGGAAGTCGTCCATCAGCTTGTGCCTGGGCGGCGTGCCGCGCAGCTTCCGCCCCAGATGGGCCAGCGCAGCGCCGGACGCGACCCCGATGGCGACCCCCGACACGGTGGCCCACAGCACATCGACTATTGCCCAGCGCTGGCCGAATCCACCGAGCTCGTGCAGTCCGAGCAATCCCATCCCCAGCATCACAAACGGAAAGGCGCTGCCATCGTTCATGCCCGCCTCGCAGGTCAACGTGAAGCGAAGCTGGTCGCGGTCGCCGGGATGGCGGGTCTGCACATCGGTCGCCAGCACTGGATCGGTGGGCGCCAGGATCGCGCCGAGCAAGATGCCGGCGCCGAGTGGCAGGCCGAGCAGGAAGTAGGCAAAGGCGGCGACCAGCCCAACGCTGACCGCCATCGACACCGATGCCAGCAGAATCGGTGCGCGCCAGCGGGCGAAGCTGAACGGCACGGGCATTTTGACGCCGGCGGAAAACAGC
>JAVVEP010000039.1 GCA_032250735.1 Gammaproteobacteria bacterium | reverse complement strand
GCAAAATACGGCATCAAATGCTTTGTTGGTGGGCTTTAAGTTACGGATTCAGGTAATAGTCTGACTGAAAATACCCTGGCATGTCTGCGATTCATATTGCTTATATACAGGCCCGGATCGCTCGCATCCTGTCATATTATAGCCATGGAAGTTTATGCTTGTCCTATCTTTAAAATTAATGCCCCAATGCCCGGACTTTGCGGTTCGGCCGGTAACCCAGCCAGCTAGTCATGAATCAACGGCATGAAGAAACGTGACGCAAACTCCAGCGCCTCGTGTATTGCAAAGATCTGTCGTTGATCCGCTGCCTGTTTCAGCCAGCGGTTGGCCGCAACTTCGTGTTTGAGGAAAATCATCTCCAGGCACAAGCTGTCCGCACAGCAGCTGTCGGAGGATGCCGCACCCCAGTTGATGCCAACGTACAGATCATCAGCACTGGCTTGATCGAGACCACCGTGCGCCCATTGGCGGATGGTGATCGGTGACCGCGTCACATGGCAGCGCGAACTAATGGTGGTGGCCAGCCTGAACATCGGACTCACGGCTAGGGCATCCAGCGCGCACATGCAGTGCACGGTATGTCCGTTTACGGTTACGCGATGCTCGCGTGCCTGCATGCTGAACGGATACGCCCCGATGGGGTTTCCGTGGTCATCAAAAACCACCAGATCATTGTGTTTGAGGATGTCCACTGCGGCATCGATATCATCGACCTGCTGCGCCATCTCGTGGCGGGTGAGTGAGCGCCCCAACTCGATATAGGCCTGCAGTGTCGCCCGATGCAGTTTTTGCAGGGATGGGTCCAGGGCGCGGTGACGGGCCGCAAGGGGCAGGATCTGGTTGAGGCGCACAACGGCGGCGCTGATCTTTTGTTCGGTGTTTTGCATAACCGGAGTGTACCCGGATGTGTCGCCAGGCGGGTGGCCAAATGGACAGGTCGCCGACGCCTGGGATCCTTTGTCCGCTGACCGGCGGGCGTTCATTCTCGGTAAACTAATGCACTTGGCAAAAGCCTCTGGCCGGAAAGCAAAAAACCCCTAAAATCAGAATTTTAGGGGTTTGGGGTGTTCTGTGGCCGATCAGACGTATGCAAGAGGATTGGTACCGAGGGCCGGAATCGAACCGGCACTCCCGTGAAGGAACCGGATTTTGAATCCGGCGCGTCTACCAGTTCCGCCACCCCGGCATCCTCGCGTCTTGATCTAGCGACGGCGCACATCATAGGTGTTTCGCGCAGGCGAGGCAAGTGAGGGCCGGTGAATAAACCGTCGGCCGCGATTGTTTGCTACACTCGCGCGCCATGCGCCGTAGTGATTTCCAATTTCAACTCCCTCCCGAACTGATCGCCCAGCATCCGCTGCCACAACGTACCGCCAGTCGCCTGCTGACCCTGCTGGCGGGTGACACGGCGCGTGACCGGCAGTTTGCGGACATCGTTGAGCTGCTGCAGCCCGGCGATCTGCTGGTGATGAACAATACGCGCGTGATTCCCGCCCGGTTGTTCGGCCACAAGGCTACCGGCGGCAGGATCGAGGTGCTGGTTGAGCGGGTGCAGGATACGCATCGCGTCCTGGCCCATGTGCGGGCCAGCAAGTCGCCTCGAGCGGGCGCGGTGCTGAGCCTGGAGGGCGGGATCAGCGCCACGGTGGAGGGGCGGGAGGGCGAGTTGTTTGCGCTGACGCTGGCCGGCGATGGCGATGCATCGGCGGTCGCCCTGCTGGAGGCGCACGGCCACATGCCCCTGCCGCCGTACATCGAGCGCGCCGATCAGCTGGCGGATCGGGAGCGCTATCAGACGGTGTTTGCCCAGCGCCAGGGGGCGGTGGCGGCGCCAACGGCGGGTCTACACTTTGATCAGGCGCTGCTGGATGCGCTGGCGCGCAAGGGGGTCGAATCCAGTTTCGTGACCCTGCATGTGGGGGCCGGCACCTTCCAGCCGGTGCGCGCCGAGTTGATTGCCGATCACCACATGCACGCAGAAACCATCGAGGTGTCCGCGCAGACGGTGGCCGCGGTAGAGGCGACGCGGGCGCGGGGTGGGCGGGTGGTGGCGATTGGCACCACCAGTGTGCGTGCCCTGGAGAGTGCCGCCGCCGGTGGGACATTGAAACCCTTTCAGGGCGATACGGATATCTTTATTACCCCCGGCTATCGGTTTCGGGTGGTCGATGCACTGCTGACCAATTTTCATCTGTCCGAGTCGACACTGCTGATGCTGGTCTGCGCCTTTGCCGGGTATGAACGGGTGATGGCGGCCTATCGGCACGCGATTGAACAGCGCTATCGTTTTTTCAGTTACGGTGATGCGATGTTCCTGACCCGGCAGGCGCCGGAATAACTTGCTGCATAACAGATAACCAATAATAGATGACTTCAGATATCCCTCTACAAACCGGTCAGCAAGACTCTCAACAAGTCACGCAACAAGTCCCGCAACACACCCAGCCGGTGTCGCGCAGTTGTACCCTGGTGCTGCCGGGACTGCTGGACCTTCCCGCTGCGGAAAGCCAATCCGCCTTTGCGCGGCTGGGTCGCCTGCCCGCACTGGAGCTGTTTTTCTCCCGCGCGAAACGTCGTGACTTCTCCGGCGCGGGGATGGAGGCGGTAATGTTTGATCTGTTCGATGTTACGCGTGCGGCTGATCACGACAAACCGGTGGCGGCGACGACCTATGCCGCTGACACCGGACAGAGGAATACCGGCTGGTGTCTGCGGGCCGATCCAGTACATCTGGTGCCCGATCGTGATCAGCTGGTATTGATGATGCCGGAAGTGCTGTCGCTGTCCCAGGCGGAGGCCGATCGTCTGATCGCGGATCTCAATGCGGTGTATGCCGAGGATGGCTGGCGATTCGAGGCCTGTACGCCGGAGCGATGGTATCTGCATCTTCCCGCCGATCCCCAGCTGCGCAGCTATGATTTAGCGCAGGTGCGTGGCCGCGCGATCGGTAACTTTTTGCCCTCTGGACCTAACGGCAAACAGTGGCACCGGATTATGAACGAAGTGCAAATGGTATTGCATGCCAGCGTCGTGAATATAGAACGACAGGCCGCAGGGCGTTTGCCGGTCAGCAGTCTATGGTTTTGGGGCGGTGGCAAGACGCCCGAGGTCGGGCACAGTCGCTGGAGCAAACTGTGGAGCCATGAGCCGGTCAGCCTGGGGCTGGCCGCCCTGTCCAGCACGCCCAGAAGGGCCATGGCGGAAAGCGCCGGTGCATGGTTACAGACCGCACGTTCGCCCGGCGAACATCTGCTGGTACTGGATAGTTTGCAGCAGGCCTGGCAGAGCAACGGGGTTGCGGCGTGGGAGCGGCAGCTGGGTGTCATTGAAAAAGACTGGGCGGTCCCACTGCTGGCGGCGCTGCGTCGGGGTGAGATCACCGAGCTGTCGGTCTGTACCTGTGAGGGCCACCGTTACACCCTGACACGTGCCGGCCTCAAACGCTGGTGGCGACGCCGGCGACCGCTAGCGGCCTATGCTGAATGAGTCGTTTAGCGGACACGCAACACCGTAGGTGGTGTGGCGTGGGTAATTCGCGGCCTAACGCAGGTTTGCGGCGCGGGTGCTGATGGAAAGGTTATGCAACGCATCCCAGGCATGGGTAAGCCCTTCGCTCACGGGCTGTTCTGGCGCAATCAGTTCACCGAGATTTTCTTTCAGTTCATCAATCATGCTCACCTGATCGGGAATACCCTTCGGAAAATTTCCCGCGTTGGTGAAGGCGACCCAGCCATCAATCCGCCAGTCGGACTTTTTATCGAGCGCGGTCTGCTGTTCAATATTCCAGCCGATGGCCTGGCATTTATGCTGGTTGCTGTACAACGGATTACTGAATTTGTAGGTTTTGCCGTTAAGCACCTGCGACCACTGATCCACGGTTTCGCCACCAAACAGATGGCCCTCTATGTGTTCGAGATCGAGCACCACAAAGCCGTTTGGGGATAACAATAAGTAGTCTATAAAAGCCAGGCCATCCACTCCGTCGGGGAACACCAGATTGTGCAGGTACTTGACGCCCAGTGATTCGATGACCTTTTTGGCATGGCGCTGATGTTGTCCTTTTTTGGACTGCTTCCAGATGAAGAAGATGACCCCCAAAAGGGTCAGCAGGGCAAGCGCCTCGAAAATATAAAACAGGCTGTCGATGGAAATGACTGACATCGGTATTAACGCTCTTTCAGGCGTGGAATCAACATCGCCAGATTGCACGGACTGGTGCGGTGGTCGAGCTGGTCCTTGATGATATTGTCCCAGCCGGTTCTGCAGGCGCCGGAAGAACCGGGCAGACAGAACAGATACGTGCCATTGCTGACGCCGGCCAGTGCCCGCGACTGCAGCGCCGAGGTCTTGATCTCACCGAAGGAGATCATGCGGAACATCTCACCGAAGCCCTCGATCTCCTTGTCCAGCAGGGGCTGAAAGGCCTCGGGCGTGCCGTCGCGACCAGTCACCCCGGTGCCGCCGGTGCTGAGTACCACATGCACCGCGGGGTCGGCGATCCAGCGCGATATGACGGCGCGGATCTGATAGATGTCATCGGCGGCAATGGCCTTTTCCGCCAGCCGGTGGCCGGCCTCTTCCAGTCGGCTGACCAGCACCTGACCGGAGGTGTCTTCGGCCTCGGTGCGGGTATCGGAAACCGTCAGCACGGCAATGTTCAGGGGGATGAATTCACGTGGTTTCATAAGGGGCTCATTACGGCTCGGTGGCGGGTGTGTACGGCGGTGGATAAAACTCGCCGGGATTATACCGTTCCACCGGCCCGGGGAAAACGACTGATTTACATCTGTTATACTTTCGCGCCCCAACCGGGCAGGGCCTGCCCTGAAAACGTTTTATTTTTTGAAGGAGAAGAAGATGACTGAAGCAACCGCGCGACACATTCTGGTGGCCACCGAAGAACAGTGTCTACAATTGAAAAGCGAGATCGAGGCCGGCGCCGATTTCGGTGAGATGGCCAGGCAGCATTCCAGCTGCCCCTCCGGCGCACAGGGCGGCGATCTGGGTACCTTTGGTCCCGGTATGATGGTGCCCGAATTTGACCGGGTGGTGTTCAGCGCCGAACTGAACACGGTGCAGGGTCCGGTGCAGACCCAGTTTGGTTATCATCTGCTGGATGTGACCAGTCGGACTGATTGAGAGTTGGGTGATAAGTGCTGAGTGCGTAGGGCGCAATAACCGAAGGGCATTGCGCCGCATGAAAAGCTACTCCTAAAAGTAGAATCGTTTTGATTGGCTGTGGAAAATGTTTCATAGAGCAATTTTTCTATAGTGCCTTGGTGTCACTTGTTGGCTGGGGGTAGGTATAGGCTTCCATAAAAGTACGCTACGTTTTTTTTCGTGGCGGCTGACCATACGGCGCAATGCCCTTCGGTTATTGCGCCCTACGGCACTGGGGTTTGGTTTTTACGTAGTCCTCAGCACTTAGCACTCAAACCCTGTCTCCTGGGCGGGGGCGTAACGCCTTGCAAAAAAGAGAATGATCGTTCACTCTATCGCGTCGTTTGTCCCTGGTCGCTTGCCTGTGCGCAGGCCATTGCTATCGAGGTTTTCCATGTCCGCACCGAAGTCCACACTGATGTCCTCACTGTCCCCTGTACCCCTGTTCGCACTGACGGCGCGGTTCAAATCGGTGCTTTGGCCAGTGTTCTGTCCGGTATGCTGGCCGCTGCCGCGCGCGGCCTTTTGCGGCGCGGCGCTGGGTGTCATCCTGCTGGCGGGCTGTGGCCAGGAACAGGCCGGCGCTCCTGCGCAGCGGCTGGCCCCCGAGGTCGCGGTGGTCACTCTGGAGGCGGGCCCGATCACCCTTACCCGGGAGCTGCCCGGGCGCGTGCATGCCTCGCTGGTAGCCGAGGTGCGGCCGCAGGTGGACGGTATCGTCAGGGATCAACTGTTCACCGAGGGCGGTGAGGTACGCCAGGGCCAGCCGCTGTATCAGCTGGATGACGCCATTTATCAGGCCGAGCTGAACAGCGCTCAGGCGGGGCTGGCGCGGGCCAGGACCCTCCTCGAAAACGCACAGAATACGGCGCGGCGTGCGGCGGAGATGGTGAAGATCAATGCGGTCAGCCAGCAGGTCAACGACGATGCGCAGGCCGTCCTGCTGCAGGCCCAGGCGGATTTCAAGGTGGCCGAGGCGGCGGTTGTCAGCGCCCGGGTGGTGGTGGATTACAGCCGTGTGGTGGCGCCGATCAGCGGCAACGTCGGCAAGTCGTCGGTGACCCGGGGCGCGCTGGTGACGAGCAACCAGACGGCAGCGCTGGTGACTGTGCAACAGCTCGACCCCCTGTACGTGGAACTGACCCAGTCCAGCGGCGACTGGCTGGCGTTGCGCAAGGCCATTGCCGCCGGCAGCCTGGTCCAGGGCGAGGAACTGCCGGTCGGCATCCTGCTCGGGGATGGCAGCCGCTATCCCCATGAGGGGCGCATCGCCTTTGCCGAGCCGAGCGTCGATCCGGGCACGGACAGTTTTACGCTGCGCGTGGTGGTGCCCAATCCGGATCGGCTGCTGATGCCCGGTATGTTCGTGCGCGCGGTGATCGGCCGCGGTGTGCGCCCGGCTGCGCTGCTGGTGCCGCAGCAGGGCATCGCTCGTGATCCCATGGGCAACGCCCGCGCGATGGTGGTCGGGGAGGATGGCAAGGTCGAGGCGCGCACAGTCGTCGTCAGCGAGACGGTGGGTGATCAGTGGCTGGTGGAGACTGGGCTGGTTGCGGGTGAGCGGGTGGTCGTCGAAGGCCTGCAGAAGATCCGCCCCGGCGCCATGGTGCGCACTGTACCGGCGGCACTCAACACCCCGGCCGCGCATAGCGGCGGCGCGAACTAGAGGCGACCCAGATGGCACGTTTTTTTATCGACCGACCGGTGTTCGCCTGGGTGATCGCGATCATCATCATGCTCGCCGGCGGACTGGCCCTCACCCAGCTCGGGATCGAGCGCTATCCGACCATTGCGCCACCGACCATCAATGTCGAGTCCACCTATCCCGGCGCCTCGGCCAGGGTGGTGGAGGACTCGGTGACGCAGATTATCGAGCAGAATATGAAGGCGCTCGACGGCCTCATCTATATGTCGGCGACCAGCGAGAACAACGGCCGTTCCGCCGTCACCCTGACCTTCGCCAACCACGTGAACCCGGACATCGCCCAGGTCCAGGTGCAGAACAAGCTGCAACTGGCCATGCCCCTGCTGCCACAGCAGGTGCAACGCCAGGGCGTGACGGTGAGCAAGGCACGCACCGGCTTTCTGATGGTGGCCGGCTTTGTCTCGCGGGACGGTCGCATGACCCGCGCGGATATCTCCGACTATGTCTCCGCCAACCTCATTGATCCGCTGAGCCGCGTGCCGGGGGTCGGCAATATCCAGGTGTTCGGCGCCCAGTATGCGATGCGTATCTGGCTGGATCCAGACCGCCTGCATACCCACAACCTGTCCACCAGCGAGGTGATCGCGGCGATCCAGGCCCAGAACCAGCAGGTGGCGGTCGGCCAGCTCGGTGGCACGCCGGCCATCGACGGCCAGCAGCTCAACGCGACCATCACCGCCCAGGGCCGCCTGCAGACGGCGGAAGAATTCCGCGCGATCGTGGTGCGCAGCAATCCCGACGGCTCGGTGCTGCGGCTTGGCGATATCGCCCGGGTGGAGCTGGGCGCGGAAAATTACGAAAACATCTCGCGTTACAACGGCCAGCCGGCCGCCGGTATCGCGATCTCGCTGGCCACCGGCGCCAATGCGCTGGAGACGGCCGCCGCGGTCAGGCAACGGCTGGATGAACTCAAGCCCTTCTATCCGCAGGGCATGGATGTGGTGTTCCCCTTCGACACCACGCCCTTCATCCGGGTGTCGATCGAGGGCGTGGTCACCACCCTGGCGGAGGCCATCGTGCTGGTGTTCCTGGTGATGTACCTGTTCCTGCAGAATTTTCGGGCCACGCTGATCCCTACCCTGGCGATCCCGGTGGTGCTGCTCGGCACCTTCGGGGTGCTCTCCGCGCTGGGGCTGTCCATCAATATGCTGACCATGTTCGCGATGGTGCTGGCCATCGGCCTGCTGGTGGATGACGCGATCGTGGTGGTGGAGAACGTCGAGCGCATCATGAGCGAGGAGGGGCTGTCGCCGCTGGAGGCGACCCGCAAGTCGATGGAGCAGATCACCGGCGCACTGATCGGCATTGGACTGGTGCTGTCCGCGGTGTTTGTCCCCATGGCCTTCCTCGGGGGTTCCACCGGCATCATCTATCAGCAGTTTTCGGCCACCATTGTCTCGGCCATGTTGCTGTCCGTGCTGGTCGCCATTGTGCTCACGCCGGCCCTGTGCGCGACGCTTCTCAAGCCGCTGCACAAGGGCGAGCATCACGGCACGAGAGGCTTTTTCGGCTGGTTCAATCGAAACTTTGAGCGCAGCACGCGCCAGTATCAGGGCGCCGTGCGCGGCATTCTCGGCCGTGGGGTGCGCTTCATGGCAATCTATGTGGCGCTATTTGCAGTGATGCTGGTGCTGTTCATGCGGGTGCCCGGTTCCTTTCTGCCGGACGAGGATCAGGGCGTGCTGTTCTCCATGCTCAAGACGCCGGTGGGCGCGACCCAGCAACGCACCATGGAATCGATCCTGAAAATGGAGCAGCACTTCCTGGAAAACGAAAAGCAGGCGGTGAAATCCGTGTTCAGCGTGCAGGGTTTCAGTTTCAGCGGTCGTGGTCAGAACAACGGTATCGCCTTCGTCAATCTCAATGACTGGGATGAGCGGGATAGCGAGGCGCTCTCGGCCAAGGCGGTGGCCGGTCGCGCCATGGGTGCGCTCAGCCAGGTCAAGGATGCGATGATCTTCACCTTTGCGCCGCCGCCCATGCCGGAGCTGGGCAGGGCAGCCGGCTTCGTGTTCTTCCTCAAGGACAACGCCAACCTGGGGCACGATGCGCTGATGAATGCGCGCAATCAGTTTATGGGAGCAGCCGGCGCGAGTCCGCTGATCACCAACGTGCGCCCCAACGGCCAGGAGGACAGTCCCCAGCTGCATCTGCAGGTGGACACGGAAAAGGCCGCCGCGCTGGGGCTGTCCATTGCCGGGATCAATGCGACCCTGACGGCCGCCTGGGGCGGGCAGTACATTGATGATTTTATCGACCGGGGCCGCGTCAAGCGGGTCTTCATTCAGGCCGATGCCCCGTTCCGCATGGTGCCCGATGATTTCCGGCGCTGGTCGGTGCGCAACAACCAGGGACAGATGGTGCCGGTCTCCGCCTTCACCACCGCCAGCTGGGAATACGGTTCACCGCGCCTGGAGCGTTACAACGGAATGCCGGCCATGGAGATGAATGGCGAGGCCGTACCCGGCACCAGTTCCAGTGAGGCGATGGCCGAGGTGGAGCGTCTGGTGTCGCAACTGCCCGCGGGCATCGGCATGGAATGGACGGCGCTGTCCTATCAGGAACAGCAATCCGGCTCGCAGACCCCGCTGCTGTATAGCCTGTCGCTGCTGATCGTGTTTCTGTGTCTGGCGGCCCTGTATGAGAGCTGGTCGGTGCCGACAGCGGTGCTGATGGTGGCGCCGCTGGGCATCCTTGGTACGGTAGTGGCCGCCACCCTGCTGGGCATGGAGCGTGATGTCTATTTCCAGGTAGCGATGCTGACCACGGTGGGGCTCACCAGCAAGAACGCTATCCTGATCGTCGAGTTCGCCAAGTCAAATCTGGAGCAGGGCATGGAACTCATTGCCGCCACCATGACTGCGGTGCGCGATCGCCTGCGTCCCATCCTCATGACCTCGCTGGCGTTTGGTCTGGGTGTGTTACCGCTGGCCATCTCCACCGGCGCGGGCTCCGGCGCGCAGCGTGCGATCGGCACCGGCGTGCTGGGCGGCATGCTGCTTGGCACCTTCCTCGGCCTGTTCTTTATTCCGCTGTTCTTCGTAGTGGTGCAGCGGCTGTTTGTGCGCCGCAAGGAGACAACGGCATGAGCGCAAAGCCCGCCGACACCGAGCGGCGTAGTGAGCGGGCCCAGGCGCAGTGCGAGCGGATTCTCTGCGCCGCGCAACAGTGTTTTATCGAGCACGGGTTTCATGCCGCCAGTATGGCCGGCATCGCCGAAGCGGCGCAGATGAGTCCGGGACTGATCTATCGCTATTTCCCCAGCAAGAGCGCGATCATTCTGGCCATCATCCAGCGCCAGCTCGAGGAGAAGCGGGCCGACATCGCCGCCCTGCAGGGCGAAAGCGATCTGGCCCCCTGCATCGAGGATCTGTTCCGTCGCTGGCAGACCGGTGACCGGCAGGTGATGAACGCGCCGCTGTTTCTGGAGATGACGGCGGAGGCAAGTCGTGATCCCCACATCGCCGATGCCGTGCGCAACGCCGACCGGCTCGCCCAGGCCGATTTCAGTGCATGGCTGCGACAGCGCAAGGCAGATGAAGGCAAGGACATCTCAGGCCAGGAGGCACAGTGGCGCACCTTTATACTGCAATGTTTCATCGAGGGTCTGGCGATCCGCGCCATTCGTGAACCGGACCTTGACCGGACCCTGCTCAGCCACAGCCTGGACAGGCTGCTACCTTTTATCCTCTCGGGAAACGACAAGGATAACTCTAAGTAGTTATCAGCTGTCGGGCGCTGTTTGATTCCACCGCCGGGCCGTCCCTGTGTCAGCCGCCCCCGTCACTACCCAGATCCTCGCACCATTTTGAACAGTGGCCATCATGGCCTGCACCATCGTTGCGCCCCGCGTCATCGTTCAACCCCGATAATCCATCGCCAGCGCCTGACTAATCGCCACTTGTTTGCGAGACAGCGGATCTGGCACGGGGATTGCTCTTCCGTTATTGAATGCCTCAACGCATGTCGAGGTAGCTCACAGATGATTTAGCCAACGGCGGCTCAGTGTGGACAACGGCGTCCATGGAATTCGGTTTTTTACCGGACTCCATGGACGTTTTTTTTCGGCAATGAAAATCAAACACAACAAAGAGTACCGGTGATGCTGCAGGCTCAGGAATTCGTCAGGCCAGAGAATGAAAATTCAGGATTCCGCCTGGTGCTGGATGAGCCGGTGGTGATCGTCGGCAATGGTCCGGTCGGTATGCATTGCGCGCGTGAACTGCTGCAGCGCAATCCCGCTGCGCAGATTGTGATTTATGGCAACGAGCGTCATTTGCCGTATAACCGCGTCAAACTTTCCTATCTGCTAGCAGGCGAGCTGGACTGGAATGCCTTGCTCGACCCCTTGCAGATTCCGGCAACGGCGTCCGTCGATGAACGTATCGGCTATACGATTTCACGTATCGATACACAAAATCGATATGTCGAGGATCAGCAGGGCAATCGCCAGTCCTATCAAAAGCTGATCCTGGCCACGGGTTCCCGTGCGCATATTCCCGGCATCCCCGGCATTGATCTCACGGGCGTGTTTACCTTTCGTAACCTGGATGATGCCAACCTGTTGCTGGCGCGACAGGTGCGGACACAACATACCGTTATTCTGGGTGGTGGCCTGCTGGGTCTTGAGGCGGCGCGCGGAATGCAGCGCAGCAATACCCGGGTCACCGTTATTGAACATGCCGATCGTCTGCTGAGCCATCAGCTGGATGAAGAGGCCTCGGCGATGCTGCAAAAGCGTATCCGCGGCATGGGCATCATGACGGTGGTGGGTGATGCGGTGTCGGAGGTGCAGGGTGGGCCGCGTGTGACCGCCATCAAGATGCGTTCCGGGCGGATCATCGATTGCGACACCGTGGTAGTGGCGACCGGGATACGTTCCAACATCGATCTGGCCAGGGCGGCGGGAATCGCCTTCGGCCATGGGATTCGCGTGGATGACGCTATGCAGACCTCGGTGCCGGATGTGTACGCCGTGGGTGAATGTGCCGAGCATCGCGGCAGGGTCTATGGCGTGGTCGCGCCGGGGCTGGAACAGGCCGCGGTTGCGGCAAACCATATCGCGGGACAGGCAGGCCACTACCAGGGCTCGGTCATCTCCGCGCACCTGAAGGTGGTGGGTTGCACGCTGTTCAGCATGGGGCCCGTGGGCGCCGGCGCAAGCCCCAATTATGGTAAGGACCATGTTTACGCCGATCCCGGTCAGGCCATTTATCGCAAGCTGTTGATCCATCGCAATCGCCTGGTCGGCGCCATCGGCGTCGGTGACTGGGCCGAATCCTCGCTGTTGCAAAGCGGCATCATCGACCGACAGTGGATATGGCCCTGGCAGTTATTCCGTTTTCGCTACACGGGAAATCTATGGCCCGAAGAGGAGGCCGTGCATGTGGCCCAGTGGCCGGCGACGGCCGCCGTGTGTCAATGCACCGGCGTCACCCGTGGTCGCATCGGCGAGGCCATACAGTGCGGTGCTGTGACCGTCGCCGATGTCAGTCGCATCACCGGTGCCGCCAGTGTCTGCGGCTCATGTCGACCCCTGCTGCAGGAGCTGGTGGGCCAGGGCACACCCGAACCCGTGGCATGGCACAGACTGCTGGCCGGTGCGGCGCTGTTGAGTTTTTTTGCCGCGCTGGCGGTATTGCTGTTGCCGCCTATTCCCTATGCCGACAGCGTGCAGCTGGCCTGGCGCTGGGATCAGCTGTGGCGCGACGGCCTGCTCAAACAGATCAGTGGCTACAGCCTGTTAGGTCTGTTCGTTGTGGGCCTGCTGGTCTCACCGCGCAAACGCCTCAGAAGATTTCAAACCCTGGGCAGTTTTGATGCCTGGCGTCTGGCGCACATCGCGCTGGGCCTGCTGGTCATTCTCGGCCTGGTGGCGCACACCGGGATGCGCCTGGGTGATGGCATCAACTTTGTGCTGATGGTGTCGTTTACCGCCACCCTGATCCTCGGCGCCATGGCGACGGCGATTATCTCCCGGCAGCACCGCATGGGAGCCAGTGCCACACGGCTGCGGCGTAAGGCCATCGGCTGGCACATTTTTCTGTTCTGGCCGGTGCCGGTGGTGCTGAGCCTGCATGTACTGAAGAGCTATTACTTCTGATGGTGATCATGGCCCTTTCAAAAACACGCCTGTTGTGGCCGGCCTGGTTGCTGAGCAGCATCGTCATCGGGCTGGTGTACGGCGGAAAATTATTCACCGCCGAAGACCGGCAGGTTTTTATGCCGGGCCCCTTGAGCAACGGCCATTATCAGCTAACGGAAAAATGCGAGCTTTGTCATGGCGATGCCTTTGGCGGGGATAAGGACAGCGGCGAGGTGCTACAGGCGGCGTGCATAAGGTGTCATGGCAAGGAGCGTCAAAAGCCGTTTGATTCCCACCCGCAGGAAAAATTCAAGGATCCACGTAATGCCGACCGACTGCAAAAGATTGATGCACTGCGCTGCGTCAGTTGTCACACGGAACATCGCCCCGAGATTACACGCAAGGATGGTGTGACCCAGCCCCGGGATGTCTGCTATCACTGTCACCGTGACATTGCCGAGGATAGACCCACGCATCGGGCCATGCCGTTTGACAGTTGTACGGATTCGGGCTGTCACAATTTTCATGACAATCGCGCGCTGTACACCGCGTTCCTGATAAAAAACAGCGGCAAGCCGGATACCCGTGAGCCGGCGACAATTCCGCAACGGGAATTCGCCAGCACCCTCGATGAGGTGGCCGACTATCCGCGTGATCAATATCCGCTGCAAGCGCTGGTCGCGGCGCAGGCCGATGCCGTCGGGCCGCTGTCGGCAACGATCGTGCGTGACTGGGCAGAGACGGCGCATGCCCGTTCCGGCGTGAACTGTACGGCCTGTCATGTGCTGGGCAATGTCCCGGAGAGCCTCGGGGCAGCGAGCGCGCAATGGACGGATAGACCCACTCAGGCCCGATGTGCGGTCTGTCATCAACACGAGGTGCAGCGCTTTGGCCGTAGCAAGCATGGCCTGCGCGAAGCGGTGGGTCTGCCGGCGATGACGCCGGCCCAGGCGCGATTGCCGATGCACGACAAGCTGGCGCATCAGGCGCTGGATTGTAACAGCTGTCACAGCGGCCACCGTTTTGATGTGCGCACCGCGGCGGTGGAGGCCTGTCTTGGGTGTCATGCCGACGAACACAGCCAGGCGTATAAAAAATCCCGCCACTATGGCCTGTGGCAGGCCGAGCTTGCAGGAACGGCGGAGGCCGGCACCGGGGTGAGCTGCGCCACCTGCCACCTGCCGCGGATCAGTTTCGATGTCAGCGAATGGTCGAGTCGGATTATGGTCGACCACAACCAGGGCGCAAACCTGTCCCCCAATAGCAAGATGATCCGCTCGGTCTGTCTTCAGTGCCACAGTCTGGCGCTGAGTCTGGATGCGCTTGCCGACCCGGCGCTGATCCAACGCAATTTTGACGGCCCGTCTGCGGTACAGGTAACGAGCATGAAGATGGCGGTGGAAGACCAGCAGCGTCGAAAGCAAAAACGTAGCGACAGGGAATGAAACAGGGAGCAGAGGTTTAAAAAATAGATTTTCAGTTATTCAGTGATGGAAGTGTAGGGCGTGTAATGAAACTTAATCAACAGGAGATAATAAAATGCGTAAAACAAGCATATTGATCTGCAGTACTGTGCTGAGCGTAGGTGTCATGGGCGGGGCAAATGCCGTCGATAGCGTGCCGGTGAAGGTGATGGCCGATGCCCTGCATCTGGTGCTGGACTCTGATCGTACCGTGTATACCCAGAAGATCGTCAATCGGCTGGTGAAGAAGGAAAAGGTCATCAAGGCGAGTGAACATTTTGAGGACGACAAGGCCCTGGCCCTGCCTGCCCAGATGTTCCGCTTTGGTTCCGAGCTGGCGATGAAGCGTTCCGAGGCGATGCCAGATGTGAATTTCAGTTACTCGCTGCAATCCCTGTGGCCGGTCAACAAACAAAACGAACCCAAGACCCAGGCGGAAAAGGATGGCCTGAAGTACGTAGCGGAAAACAAGGGTAAAAACTATTACACGACCGAGACACTGGGCGGCACGAAATATTTTACCGCGGTGTATGCGGATACGGCGGTGGCCCCCGTGTGTGTCTCCTGCCATAACGACCACCCGGACACGCCAAAGTTCGACTTCAAGATTGGCGACGTGATGGGGGGTGTGGTGATCCGAATCCCGCTGTAGTGCCCGCACGGAATCGTGTGCAGGCCGTGTACAGGCTGGCAGTGCATCGGGCGCTGCCGGCCTTTTTTGTCATTACCACACCCGGCACCTCAACACCCCTCGGTGCACCGGCCGTGGGCGTTATAAGGATAGTGCGTAGGGCGCAATAACCGAAGGGCATTGCGCCGCATGAAAGTGACCAACCGCTATGGCTTGGATTCTATATCTGCTTGCCATTTCCCTTGTTATTATTGCGGCCACTTTCACGCGTCCATCTTCGGCGTCATTCGGGTACTGTTCCCGGCCCACCTCATCGACGTCATAAAAGATTCATTTGTCTGTCACGCCGATTTCATCTTTGCCCCCAATACTTGCCGCCAGCTGAGTGCCACGGGAGTGGATGATCCGCACCGGGTGCCAGCGATACGCTAAATCAGATCCATCTATTGGAGAGTCTACGAACATGATGAAGAAAAAAATATTGGCCACGGCCATTACGGCGGCGATGGCGACATCAATGGTTATTTCCGGCAACGCCGTTGCCGACAAAGGTAGCAACACGGGTCCCTTTGGTTTCACACCGATCAAGGAATCCGCCAATAGCGCAGACTGGGATGTGACCGCGCCGTGGATACTGCCCAAGGGTTTCACCCAGACCATCGTGTCTGACGAAACCGATCTGAATATCTATGACGGCGGTCAGACCGACTGGCCGGACATGAATGTGGTGAATGAGACCGGCGCCATGATGGGCCGCTTCATGTATCGCACGCATGAGCTGCGCGGTCATCCGGCCGGTGGTGCGGTTTCCGTGATCGATCTGAAGACCGGTGAGACCACGCTGCTGGCGCAGGACCCCGGTTATCGGGCGCTGGACGGCATCCGCTGGACGCCCTGGGGCACGGTGCTGTTTGCCGAAGAGACCACCAATGGTCGTTTGTTTGAGATCTCCCTGAACGCGGACATGGTCACTGCGGCCAGCATTGATGAACGCCCGGCGGTCGGCCTGCTGGCCCATGAAGGTATCGATCTCGACGCCGACGGCAACATCTACGTGGTGGATGAGCACCGTGGTCGCTCGGTCGGTTGTAACGGTGTGGTGCCCTGCGGCGGCGGGGTGTACAAGTTTGTGCCCAATAGCTATGGCGATCTCTCTGCCGGTGAACTATACGCACTGAAGGTGACGGGACCTGATGGCACCGGCCAGGGTGAATGGGTGGGGCCGATTGATCCCCTCAATGCCCGCACCTCCGGCACTCAATTCGGTGGCCAGAGCTACCAGCGTCCGGAAGATCTGGAGATCATCGGCGACACCCTGTATGTGGCCGTTACCGAAGGTCCCCGTGATGAAAAGGGCAAGGAGTTTTACGAAGGCCGCATCATCGCCATTGATCTGAAGACCATGACCGTGGGTAACTTCATCAAGCCCGGCGTCAACGTGCCGGTCGAGATCGGCAAGCCGGGCGAGGCCGGTCATCAGAGCGGTTGGGACAGCGCCGACAATCTGGCCGAGACCCCTGACGGCAAGCTGGTGATCATTGAAGACAATAAGCCATCGGATATCTGGATTGCTACCACCAAAACCAACGAGTATGGCGCCTCCAAGGATGTCTGGCTGTTCGGTTCGTTGACGGATCCGGGTGCGGAAGGCACCGGAATCTATTTTGGTAAAGACCCCCATACCATGTATGTGAACGTGCAGCACTCGGCAGCGCCGGATGGTGATGCGACCTGGGCGATTACCAAACAGCAGCACGACAAGCACGACCACTAAGGAGTCTTGTTTTACAGGGATGCTAGCTAGGGACAGCCGGCAGGGACGCCTGTCTGATACGATGAAAGGAAACGCGGTCTTCGGGCCGCGTTTTTTTTGCCTGTTCTGATCGTGGCCCTGGTGATGGCGCCGTGGTGCCATGGTCTTTTAGACCGTATAATTTGCCTCCTCTCAGGCAACGAGTTTCCTCATTTTCTAATGGGTATCACCATCACACAGCGCCCCACCACCATCGCCCCCGCCCTGATGGAGGCGGGTCTGCAACCCATACTGGCCCGTATCTATGCCCAGCGTGGCATCGCCTCGATGGATCAGCTGGAACAGGGCCTGGCCCATCTGCTGCCGCTGGACCCATTACAGGGCGTCGCTCAGGCCGCCGAGTTGCTGGCCGAGGCGCTGAGCGTCCAGTCGCGTATTCTGATCATCGGCGATTTTGATTGCGATGGCGCCACCAGCTCGGCCCTGGCGGTGCGGGCGTTGCGGCTGATGGGGGCAGCGACGGTGGATTATCTGGTGCCCAACCGGTTTGAATACGGCTACGGCCTGACGCCGGAGATCGTGGCAGTGGCGGCCCAGCGCAGCCCGGACCTGATCGTCACCGTGGACAACGGCATCTCCAGCCTGGACGGCGTGGCGGCGGCCAATGCGCGGGGGATACGGGTGCTGGTGACGGATCACCATCTGCCGGGCAGCGAGTTGCCGGCGGCCGCCGCGATCGTCAATCCCAATCAGCGGGGGGATGCCTTCCCCAGCAAAAATCTGGCCGGGGTCGGGGTGATCTTCTACGTGATGCTGGCCCTGCGCGCGGTCCTGCGGGAGCGCAACTGGTTTGCCGAACAGGCCATTGCCGAGCCCAACCTGGCGAACCTGCTGGATCTGGTGGCGCTGGGCACGGTGGCCGATGTGGTGCCGCTGGATCACAATAATCGCATCCTGGTGGGGCAGGGACTGGCGCGGATTCGGGCCGGGACCTGCAGTGCGGGGATCCACGCGCTGATCGCGGTGAGCCGACGCAATCCGGCCGAGCTGGCAGCCTCCGACCTGGGTTTTGCGCTGGGGCCGCGACTCAACGCCGCGGGTCGGCTGGACGATATGTCGCTGGGCATCGAGCTGTTGCTGACCGATGACCCGACGCGCGCCGCCGAACTGGCGCAGCGCCTCGAAGGGCTCAACCATGAGCGTCGCCACATCGAAGCCGAGATGAAGGAGGAGGCCATGCTCCGCCTCGATGAGATGGAGCTGGACGAGGCGGCGCAAGACCTGCCGGTGGGCCTGTGTCTGTTCGAGCCCCACTGGCATCAGGGCGTCATCGGCATCCTCGCCTCGCGCATCAAGGACCGCCTGCACCGGCCGGTGATCATCTTCGCCCAGGCCGATGACGGCAGCCTCAAGGGCTCGGCGCGCTCGGTGCCGGGGCTACACATCCGCGATGCCCTGGATGCGGTGGCCGCCGGTAACCCCGGCCTGCTGAGCAAGTTCGGCGGCCATGCCATGGCCGCCGGACTGAGCCTGGCATTGGAGGATTTCGGGCGCTTTAGCGCGGCCTTCGACGCCGAGGTGCGCCGTCACCTCGGCCCGCAAGACCTGCGCCGGGAGATCCTCAGCGATGGCGCACTGGCCGGGGACGAACTGAATCTGGAGCTGGCCGAGGCCCTGCGTGCCGGTGGCCCCTGGGGCCAGGGCTTTCCCGAGCCGCTGTTCGATGGCGTGTTTGAGCTGGTGAGCCGGCGCATCGTCGGCGAAAAGCACCTCAAGCTGGTGCTGCGGCCCATCACCGGGGGACAGCCCATCGATGCCATTGCCTTTAATACCGTCGATGATGACTGGCCCGCCGGAGTCAGTCAGGTGACGCTGGCCTACCGGCTGGATGTCAATGAATTCAATGGCCGGCGCAGCGCGCAGTTGATGGTCGAACACATCGAGCCTTGTTGAGGACTATGTTGAACGCCAGGCCGGGGCAGCACTTGGACTAACACGCCGCACGCGCCGCAATTCACCCCGGCCCCGGGCTGCTGTATCATGGCGCGTTTTTCCGCCGCTTAATTTCGTTTTAAAGGGTTTTACCGACATGCTGGAAATTGGCCTCATCACCTCCCGTATCAAAGACATGCAAGGGCGCGTCGACGTCCTGAGGGGGTATCTTTGACTACGACACCAAGTGTGAACAGCTGGTCGAGGTAGCCCGCGAGCTGGAGGTCCCCGAGATCTGGAGCAATCCGGAGCGCGCCCAGGCCCTGGGCCGAGAACGGGCGGCGCTGGAAGAGGTGGTCGGCACCATCCGCAAACTGGACAGCAAGCTGGGCGAGGCCGGCGACCTGCTGGAGATGGCCGCCGAGGAAGACGACCAGGACACCCTGGACGCGGTGAGCGCCGACCTCGACGCGCTGGAGGCCCAGCTGGCCAGGCTGGAATTCCGCCGCATGTTTTCCAACCCCATGGATCCCAACAATGCCTATCTCGACATCCAGTCCGGCTCCGGCGGCACCGAGGCGCAGGACTGGGCCGAGATGCTGCTGCGCATGTACCTGCGCTGGGGCGAGGCGCGTGGTTTCAAGACCGAACTGGTGGAGGCCTCGGCGGGCGATGTGGCCGGCATCAAAAGCGCCACCATCCACTTCGAGGGCGAATACGCCTTTGGCTGGCTGCGCACCGAGACCGGCGTGCATCGACTGGTGCGCAAATCACCGTTTGATTCCGGCGGCCGTCGGCATACCTCGTTTGCATCGGTGTTCGTCTCACCAGAAGTAGATGACGATATTGAAATCGACATCAATCCTGCCGACCTGCGGATCGACGTGTATCGCGCCTCCGGCGCGGGTGGCCAGCACGTCAACCGTACCGAGTCGGCGGTGCGTATCACCCACAACCCCACCGGCATCGTGGTACAGTGCCAGAACGACCGCTCGCAGCACAAAAACAAGGCCTCGGCAATGAAACAGCTGAAGGCCAAGCTGTATGAATACGAGATGCAGAAACGTAATGCGATTCAGCAGGTGGTGGAAGACGGCAAGGCCGATATCGGCTGGGGCAGCCAGATCCGATCCTATGTGCTGGATCAATCGCGCATCAAGGATCTGCGCACCGGCATAGAAACCGGCAACACCCAGGCGGTGCTGGACGGCGGGCTGGACATCTTTATTGAGGCGAGCCTGAAGAGCGGCCTGTAGCTGCCCGCCGGAATGCCCGCCGGGTTAGCGCCAGTTTGCGCTGTGTATTACCTCTGGAAAATCAGGCACAAAATATATAACTATTATTAGCAACATCAACCTGAGAAAATATTCTCCATGTCAGATCAAGAAAACACCCCCGTTGAAGAACAAACCGTTGATACCAATGCGCTGATCGAACAGCGCCGCAGTAAACTGGCGGCCATACGCGAGGCGGGCGATGCCTTTCCCAACGATTTTCGACGCGATGTGATGGCCGGCGAATTGCACGCCGAATATGGCGAAAAATCCAACGAAGAGCTGGAAGCCAGCCCGGTGCGGGTCAAGGTGGCGGGGCGCATGATGAGCCGTCGCATCATGGGTAAGGCGAGCTTTGTCCACCTACAGGACATGTCGGGCAAGATTCAGCTGTTTGTAACGCGTGACGATCTGGCCGAGAATTTTTACAACGAACAGTTCAAAAAATGGGATGTCGGCGACATCATCGGTGGCGAAGGCGTGCTGTTTAAAACCAAAACCGGCGAGCTGTCCATAAAAGTGGATCACATCCGTCTGCTCACCAAATCCCTGCGCCCGCTGCCGGAGAAATGGCACGGCCTGGCGGATCAGGAAACCAAATATCGCCAGCGCTATGTGGATCTGATCATGAACGAGGTGGCGCGCGACACCTTCCGTGTGCGCTCACAGGTGGTGGACTACCTGCGCCGCTTCCTGCTGGATCGCAGCTTCATGGAAGTGGAAACCCCGATGATGCATGTGATCCCCGGCGGCGCCACGGCACGTCCCTTTGTCACTCATCACAATGCCCTGGACATGGGACTGTATTTGCGGGTCGCACCGGAGCTGTATCTGAAGCGCCTGGTGGTGGGTGGTTTTGAACGGGTGTTCGAGATCAACCGCAACTTCCGCAACGAAGGCCTGTCGACCCGTCACAATCCCGAATTTACCATGGTCGAGTTTTATCAGGCCTATGCCGATTACCGCGACCTGATGGACCTTACCGAAGACATGCTGCGCGGCATGGCGCAGGAGATTCATGGCACCACGGTGCTGCCGTATCAGGGGGAAACGTTTGATTTTGGCAAACCCTTTGCGCGCATGACGGTGGTGGAATCCATCCTGCACTTCAATCCCGATCTGGGCCTGGAACAGTTGCAGAGTCTGGATGCCGCACGCAAGGTCGCCGAGGCGCTGAAGATTCCGCTCAAGGACAGCTATGGTCTGGGCAAGGTGCAGATCGAAATCTTTGAAAAGACCGTCGAACACAAACTCAAGGACCCGACCTTTATCACGGCCTATCCTACCGAGGTCTCACCATTGGCACGGCGCAGTGATAACGACCCCTTGGTCACCGACCGTTTTGAATTCTTTGTCGGCGGCCGCGAACTGGCCAACGGCTTTTCCGAGCTTAACGACGCCGAAGATCAGGCCGAACGTTTCCGCAGCCAGGTCGCGGAAAAAGAGGCAGGCGATGACGAAGCCATGCACTACGATGAAGACTACATCGTCGCCCTCGAACACGGCATGCCACCCACCGCCGGCGAAGGCATCGGCATCGACCGTCTGGTGATGCTATTCACCGACTCACCCTCCATTCGTGATGTGCTGCTGTTCCCGCACATGCGTCCGAAACGGCTGTCATAAGTCTTGTTTAACCGCCCTGTGCAGGGGCGGTCACACCTCCGAGCGAGCTTTGCCGCGAGCCTGTCGCCGCTATTGCTTCAGCGTATGTCGATGTTCTCCATCCACCCCGCTGAATGCGCCCGATCAATCCCATTGCCGATCACTGACTCTATGGCAGCCTGATTCGGCGCAGTTCTTGTTTTGCGCCACGGTGCCGGCCTTTCCACCGTTGTGATCCGATTCGGGCTCGAAATCCCTCTCATGGCAGGCGGCGCAGAAGGGCGCGTAGGTCGGTGAGGGGTAGCGAATGGTCTCGTCATTGTCGGTATGACAGGAGCTGCAGGTCAGCCCCAGTCGCGAGTTGTGGTCGCCCGGATAGTCGCTGTTGTTGGCATGCGTGTAGTTATTCGCCGGCGCCCAGCCATTGGTGGAGTGACAGACGTTGCAGTCCTCGGTGGTGACGAAGTGGTTGCCTGGCTGTCCGGTGGCGGTATTGCCGTCGTGACAGGAGGCGCAGTTGCCGGTGATGCCCTGGTGGTC
>JAVVEP010000038.1 GCA_032250735.1 Gammaproteobacteria bacterium | reverse complement strand
GGAAATACACCCACATTTCTTTTTCCGCCATTTCGGGTGTTTTACAGCTGAGCGTCTCCATGCCTAAGGTCGTTTTGATATTGCGAAAGTCCACTTCCACATGCCAGCATGTAGCATGTATAGGGTCAGGTCTTGCCCCGTGCTTTTTTAAGGCGAAGAAAGAATAGGGTCCGGTCTTGTAATCCAGCTCGGTAGGTTGGGGTGAAGAATGAACGCCAACGATGAAACCACCATGCTTTGTTGGGGCTCGCAAGATCACCCCAACCTACGGGCTTTAAGTTACGGATTCGAGTGAATGTTAACGATTGAATTCATCAGGAGGCTTGTTCTTTTCCGACAATCGGGTTCAGCATTTTACTAGGGAGCATGAGGGCTAGCAGGTTTTCTGAAACCACGCGGGCGTATCCAGAACCAGCTTGCTACGGTCAACGCTCCGACGATTAAATAAGCAACGACAAAGAGCCATGGCGATGCCTGGTAGTACAAAATATTCTCCAGCCAGTGTGCTATGAAAGAACCGGTATAGGTAGTTTCGCCGGCCCGCGAGCGTAGTGCCATTTCAATGGTAGTGAGTGGACAGACAGCGCCAAACCACGATTGAACGATGACCACGCCAATGATGGCAAGATGGATTAAGCGAAACCAGGGATTGCGAATCCAGGACCATGCGCGTGCCTTGCCAATGAATATCAGTGATAAACCAATCACAACAAAGGCAACAAGCAGTACGTGGAACAGTAAGATAATATCGGCCGCTAGCAGGAAGGCTGTCGATGAATCCATTTTGCACCTACACCTAATAGTTAATGTGCCTGAATATGGGGATATTTCCCTGCCGCGGAATGCGGTGTCTATTCTTTCGTTGCCACTGAAGTGGCCCCTGCCCTTGCTGAATACTCAGTCAGACACTCACATTAATCAATGGTATGGCCTTGCGGTTCTCGATGAGTCGGTAGCAGAACCGCCGCGGACCGTGTGAGATAGTGAATGCGGAATTACCCAGAAATGGGGTAAAATTCGGCGTTTGGCGCGAATCACAAAAGAACTGCACAACATGTCGACACAAACAGCGAAGAAAGCAGCGAAAAAGACGGACGTCTCCACCTTTCAGGGCCTGATCCTCGCCCTGCAACAATACTGGGGCGAACAGGGCTGCGTGATCCTGCAACCGCTGGATATGGAGGTGGGCGCCGGCACCTTTCACCCCGCCACCTTCCTGCGCGCCATCGGCCCCGAGCCGTGGAGTGCCGCCTATGTGCAGCCCTCGCGCCGCCCAACCGACGGGCGCTACGGCGAGAACCCCAATCGCCTGCAGCACTATTACCAGTTTCAGGTGGTGATCAAGCCCTCGCCGCTGGATATCCAGGAGCTGTACCTGGGTTCGCTGAAGATGCTGGGCATCGATCCGCTGGAGCACGACATCCGCTTCGTGGAAGACAACTGGGAATCCCCGACCCTGGGCGCCTGGGGGCTGGGCTGGGAGGTGTGGCTGAACGGCATGGAGGTCACCCAGTTTACCTATTTTCAGCAGGTCGGCGGCCTGGAGTGCAAGCCGGTGAGCGGCGAGATTACCTACGGCCTGGAGCGCATCGCCATGTACCTGCAGGGCGTGCAGAGTGTGTACGACCTGACCTGGACGGATGGACCGCTGGGCAGGATTACCTACGGCGATGTGTTCCATCAGAACGAGGTGGAACAGTCCACCTACAATTTCGAGCACGCCAATACCGAGGCCCTGTTTCAGGCCTTCGACACCTGCGAGAGCGAATCGGAAAAGCTCATCGCCGCCGGCCTGCCCCTGCCCGCCTACGAGCAGGTGCTGAAGGCCTCGCACAGTTTCAATCTGCTGGATGCGCGTCACGCCATCTCGGTGACCGAGCGCCAGCGCTATATCCTGCGTGTGCGGACCCTGTCTCGCGCCGTGGCCCAGGCCTATTTTGACGCGCGGGAAAAACTTGGTTTCCCGATGTGTTCCTCCGTTACCAGTGCTTCCGGAAAGAAGGGAGGTGCGGCATGAGTACGCGCGACCTGCTGATCGAGATCGGCACCGAAGAGCTGCCGCCCAAGGCGCTGAAGACATTATCCGAGGCCTTTGGGAAAGGCATCGTCGAGGGCCTGAAGGCGGCCGATCTTGCCCATGGCAAGGTGGCGTTGTTTGCCAGTCCGCGTCGACTGGCGGTGCTGGTGTCGGATCTCATCGCCAATCAGGCGGACAAGACGGTGGAAAAACGCGGCCCGGCACTGACGGCGGCCTTCGACGAGGAAGGCAATCCGTCCAAAGCGGCCCAGGGTTTTGCCAGTTCCTGCGGCCTGAATGCGGTGGAAGAACTCGACCGCATGGAAACCGACAAGGGCGCGTGGCTGGTGTATCGCGCCGAGCAGCCGGGGCAGACCACGGCCGCGCTGGTGCCGGAGATTGTCTCCACCGCGCTGGATAAGCTGCCGATTCCCCGGCGCATGCGCTGGGGCGATCTCGACGCGGAGTTTGTGCGCCCGGTTCACTGGCTGGTGTTGCTGTTTGGTGACGAAGTGATCGACGCCGAAATTCTTTCGGTGAAATCCGGGCGCGAGACCCGCGGCCATCGTTTCCACCATCCCGAGCCGATGTACATCGCCGAGCCCGCCGGTTACGCACCGTTGCTGGAAACCGAAGGCCATGTGATCGCCGATTTTGCGACCCGCCGCGAAGCGGTGCGCGCCCAGGTGCTGGAGGCCGGCAAGCGGCTCGGTGGTCGCGCGGTGATCGATGAGGCCCTGCTGGATGAGGTTTCCTCCATGGTGGAATGGCCCAAGGCCATCGCCGGTAATTTTGAGCAACGTTACCTCGCGGTGCCTGCCGAGGCGCTGATCCTCACCATGAAGTCCAATCAGAAATATTTCCACGTGATTGATGCTAACGGGAAGTTGATGCCGCATTTCATTACCGTGGCCAACATCGACAGCAGCAATCCCGACGTGGTGCGGGCCGGTAACGAACGCGTGGTGCGTCCGCGGCTGGCCGATGCCGAATTTTTCTGGACCCAGGATCGCAAGCACAAACTCGAAAAACACATCGAGCGTCTGAAGACCATCCTGTTCCAGAAAGAGCTGGGTACCCTGCACGACAAAACCGGGCGGGTGGTGCAACTGGCGGGCGGTATCGCCACCGAGATGTCGGCCAATAAGGAGTGGGCCGAACGCGCCGCCTGGCTGGCCAAATGCGATCTGCTGAGCGAGATGGTGCTCGAGTTCCCCGAGCTGCAGGGCATCATGGGTCGCTACTACGCGTTACTCGACGGCGAGGCCGAGGAGGTCGCGCTGGCGCAGGACGAACAGTACATGCCGCGCTTTGCCGGCGACGAACTGCCGGCCACGGCCACCGGTCAGGCGCTGGCGATCGCCGACAAGCTGGACACCCTGGTCGGCATGTTTGCCATCGGTCAGCCGCCCACCGGCAGCAAGGACCCGTTCGCCCTGCGCCGCTCCGCTCTCGGCCTGTTGCGCATCATCATCGAGCAGCAGTTGCCGCTGGATCTGCGCAAGCTGGTACAGCAGGCCACGGCGGCCCTGGGCGACCGGGTGACGGCGAAAGACGTGGTCAACCAGGTATTCGATTTTATGATGGACCGGCTGCGCGCCTATTACCGGGACAGCGGCGTGGCGCCGGAGGTGTTCGAGTCGGTGCTCGCGCAGCAGCCCAGTCAGCCGTTCGATTTTGATCGCCGGGTGCGGGCGGTGATGCATTTCCAGTCACTGCCGGAGGCCGACAGCCTGGCCGCGGCCAACAAACGTATTTCCAACATCCTGCGTCAGGCTGATGAGAAGGGCATTATCGTGCCTGATGCGGTGGAAACCGCCAGACTGACAGAACCGGCGGAACAGGCGCTGGCCGAGCAAATCGGCGCGATGGAAAAAACCGTCACGCCGCTGTTTGACCGGCGTGACTATGAGCCCGCCCTGACTCAGCTGGCCGGTCTGCGTGAAACCGTGGATACGTTTTTTGATGAGGTGATGGTGATGGTGGACGATACCGCACTGCGCGACAATCGCCTCGCCCTGCTCGCCCGGCTGCGCAATCTGTTTCTGCGGGTGGCCGACCTGTCCCGCCTGCAGGGTTAACCGTTTCAGATTAAGGAGAGAGAAGATGCCCAGCCCGGATTCTTACCAGGCCATGCTCGCCGCGGTGCAGGCCTTTCACGACAAGCACGATTTCAAGAACCGGGGCGGTGAGGAGATGACCTACCGCATGGCCCTGATGGCCGAGGAGCTGGGCGAGATCGGCGCCTGCATCACCAAGGGCAAGTCAAAAGAGCAGCTGGCGGAGGAGACCGCCGACCTGTTTATCCTGCTCATCGGCACCGCCATCGCCGGGGACTTCGACCTCAATGCGGCCTTCTGGAAGAAGATGGACAAGATCATGCAGCGTGAATCGCGGCTGGTAAACGGCCGGGTGCGGGTCTCGGAATTCCGGGACTGAGAGCCTGTGGAAAAGCGACGGGCGGTGATGTTTCACCGGCACTGAGCGTCGCCCGGCTAATATCCACCTTGACAGTATGGGAATAGCGACTACACTTTAAGGGCGTATTGTGCGCAGACTGGCAAGGAGGTTGACGATGGAAATGGCGATCGTGATGTTTATCGTGTTGTTCGGATTTGCTTTCCTGTGTATGGCCGAGTCATAACGCGATACCCGACAGAGCGTTCTGTAACTGCCGGGGCCACCATCGTGGCCCCGGCTTTTTTATGCCCGTGACTTTTGCACAGTGACGTTATGTGGGTGAAAAGCAGCACCATTCATCCCCTCGATGGGCTGCCCTGGCCTCGCCCCTGCCCCGCTTTCTGCTAGAATGCAGCCCCTTTATGCAGCATGTTGAGCCCCTATGTCCCCGCACCGGCTGGTGATTCTCGATCGCGATGGCGTGATCAATCAGGATTCTGACGATTTCATTAAATCGGTGGACGAGTTCGTGCCGATCCCGGGGAGCCTGGAGGCCATCGCGCGCCTCAACCGGGCCGGCTACCGCGTGGTGGTCGCGACCAATCAGTCCGGGCTGGCGCGGGGCCTGCTGGATCGGGCCGCGCTGGACGCCATCCATGAAAGCCTGCGCCAACGCCTGGCCGCCGTCGGTGGCCATCTCGACGGGATCTTCTTCTGCCCGCACGGTCCGGCGGACGGCTGCGACTGCCGCAAGCCGCGGCCGGGGCTGATGCACCAGATCGCGGCGGCCTTCGCCACCGAGCTGACGGGGGTGCCGGTGATCGGTGATTCGGTGCGCGACCTGCAAAGCGCATTGGCGGTCGGCGCAAGGCCGATCCTGGTGCGCACCGGCAAGGGTGAGCGCAGCCTGGCCAGCCTGGGCGAGGCGTCGGTGGATGAGCGTCTGCGGGCGGTGCCGGTGTATCGGGATTTGGCCGAGGCGGTTGACGCCCTGCTGACCGCCGAAGGCAGGCCGCAAGATAATGAAGAGGACAATCGCTAGATGCAGTTTTTGGGTGCGGTGATATTTAGTCTGGGTATGGTGCTGTCCACCGTTCTGATCGGCCTCATCCTGCCGGCCACGGTGTTGTTCCCGTTTCGGGTGAGGACCGCCGTGGCGCGCGCCTATGCCGGGTTCATCATCCATTCGCTGAGAGTGCTGTGCGGGGTAAAGTTTCAGGTCCGCGGTCGGGAACACATCCCCGAGGGCGCCGCCATCCTGTTTTCGAAACACCAGTCGACCTGGGAGACCTATGCCCTGCAGCTGATATTTCCGCCCCAGGTCTGGGTGTTCAAACGCGAGCTGCTGTGGGTGCCCTTTTTTGGCTGGGGCCTCCTCGCCCTGAAGTCGATCTCCATTGACCGCAGCTCGGGCCGCAAGGCCGTCAAACAGATCGTCGAACAGGGCCGGCAACGGCTGGACGCCGGAATCTGGGTGACGATCTTCCCCGAGGGCACCCGGGTCGCCCCCGGCCAGCACAAACGCTGGGGGATCGGCGGCGCGATACTGGCGGAACAAACGGGCTATCCCATTGTGCCGGTGGCGCATAACGCCGGTGAACTGTGGCCCAAGGGCGCCTTCATCAAGCGCCCCGGCACCATTCAGGTCGTCATCGGCCAGCCGGTGCAGACCAGGGGCCGCAAGGCCGCCGAAATCAATGCCGAGGTCGAGGCCTGGATGGAGGCCGCGATGCAGGAAATCAGCGGCCAGGCCGCGGCCACCGGCAAGGCAGCGGATCAGTAGCGCAACGCGATCCCCAACCCCGCAACAATCCGATCGCATTTGCATTTAGCGCAGCGGTCACAGAAAAAAATCTGTTTAACGCACCCCCTCATGCGGCCGTAGCTCAGCTGGATAGTACCGCCCTCAGAAGCGAGGCTGATCCAAAAAGCTTTGAAGCGCCATTTACCGGCAGTCCAGGGTGGTACAAAACAGCTAGATAATATTCTTAATAATCAGGCTGATAGCGTGCTAGACGAATTGAGAAAACATTTGTGGGAAGTGAGTTAAGACCCAGAAAATACAAAGCATATGGATACTTAGTTAAAATAAAGCCCTCTTTTATTTTAACTTAGCCAGTAAAATATAATAAGATGCCCTCTTATTTTATTATCAAAAGACTCAGTTTGGGGGTACGAATGAATCGGGGGCTTACGGGGCACTATACACCAGCAATTGCAGGCGGCATCGCTTGTGAGGCCTTTGTGCCTGCGCCATTACCCCCGAATCCGCCACTGGCAATCGACAATAAACTCCAGGGGAGAATCAACCAGGCCATGCTGGCACTGGGTCGATTGGATGCAATAAGCACCCTATTACCAGATGCCCATCTGTTCCTATACAGCTATGTCCGCAAAGAAGCCGTTATGTCATCCCAAATCGAGGGTACTCAGTCCTCTTTGAGCGACCTAATGCTGTATGAAATGGAAGGCATGCCCGGCGTACCCATGGACGATGTTCAGGAAGTCTCTTGTTATGTCAGCGCTCTAAATTTGGGCTTACAGCGTATCCGTGAAGATCATCCAATAAGCTATCGATTGCTCACCGAAGTACATCAAGCATTAATGACCTCCGGCCGCGGTATGAATCGAAGCCCTGGTGAGTTTCGTAAAAGTCAGGTTTGGATTGGCGGCCATAGGCCGGATGAAGCGACCTTTGTGCCAACACCCGCCAATGAATTAGCCAATTGCTGGGCGGAGCTGGAGCGTTTCATCAACGATATGCCCGAGGCCACAGACCCGCTTCTTAAAGCAGCGCTAACCCACGTGCAGTTTGAAACCATTCATCCGTTTATGGACGGCAATGGCCGAATCGGTCGCCTGCTCATTCCCTTGATCCTGGTGCAAGCCGAGGTAATCCATGAGCCCTTGCTTTACCTGTCCGTATTCTTCAAAAAACACCGGCAGGTCTATTACGAACGTCTGAACCAAGTACGTCTTACCGGCGACTGGGAGGCCTGGGTTTTATTTTTTGTAGATGCAGTGACAGCAACGGCCAATCAAGCAGTAGACACAGCACAGCAATTGAATGCTCTTAGACAACAAGATAAAGCGCGTTTAGTAGACATAGGGCGGCTGGCCGGTTCTGCCAGCCAGATTATCGATGCATTGTTCGAACAACCTGTTGCGAGTGTGAATAAGCTAATCGAGCTCACCGGCCTAACCGCTGCCACCGTAGGTAAAGCACTCAATGCATTAGAAGCACAGCTAGGAATTGTGAAAGAAATGACCGGCCAAAAGCGCAACCGCATATTCGCCTATACGGCCTATATCCATATTTTAAATCAAGACACATCAATGAGACACATTCCGTCTCTAGATTGAAAAATTAGGCCACAACGGGTTATGTGCCCAATGGAGGCTAACAATCAAAATTCAACTTAAAACCGCTGGCCTTAGAATCTCATTTTAAAAATTGGGCACAGAATGGGCACAGAATGGGCACAGGCCAAAATGGGTACAAAATTCACTATTTTAGCTAGCACTCATTTTAAAAATGAGCGTTGGCCAACAATATGATGGCTGTGCCATGTTTGTGCCAAAGATATTTAACTGTGAATGAAAACGGTAAGACTCATATCTTATTGATTTTATGGGAGAAATGGTGCGCCCGGCGCGATTCGAACGCGCGACCCCTGCCTTCGGAGGGCAGTACTCTATCCAGCTGAGCTACGGGCGCAGGGGGCGTAGTTTACCAGATTTTGACCATAAGCCTCATCGTCTTTTTTGTCATGACTGTAAGCCTCCAATGGCGGGGGTCGCGCGTTCGAATCGCGCCGGGCGCACCACTCCTACTGCTTCAACACGCCTCCGTAGCCTACGGCTCATCCGTATCCTCAGTTCCTCCAAATCCTGACCGGCCCTTATACCCTCGCTGGCAAGGCGGCGATCAACCTGCCTGCGAGTGACCGATACCCAATCCACGCCAGCTGTAAGCGCGAGGCTTGGTGGAAGATACCCTGACAATTTCAGGTACTATTGAAGAAAAGACCGAAACTGTCGCTATTCAGGCTGATGTGGGGTCCCCATTACCGTTCTACCGATAAATAGGGGCCGTGATGGGCAAAAAGTGCGATCCATACCGAGAGAGAACCGATGGCGGCGTCCAACGAATCTGACGTGAAAAACAGGCCGGCTGTACCGCAGATGGCGTTCGGGCAGCCCGCGGATAGCGATGATGTGCGATCCGCTGAAGAAGGCCTGATGGATGAGAACCTCGTCTATGTGGTGCAGGGCGATGGGCCTGTCGGCGAGGGTCTGGTGGAGGATCTGCAGCAGGCCGGATATTGCATACAGCAGTTTGCCGAACTGGGTGCGTTTGAGGCGGCGTTTGAAACGCAGCCGCCGGTCGCCATCATCATGGATGAGGTGTTTAAGGCGGGCGAATCGGCGGGTGAGGAAGCTCTCGCCAGACTAAAGGCGATACAGACGGCCTTTCCGCCGGTGATATGCCTATCGCGAGGTGATGACATCGAAGTCCGGCTGGCGGCAGCGCGTGCCGGGGCGCTACGCTATTTCAGAAAGCCGCTGGATACGCAGAAACTCATCCAGAGCCTGGACGGCTTAACGGCACGGACCGCCAGAATCCCCTATCGGGTTTTGCTGATCGATGACGATGAGGTTCTGCTGGAAGACTACGCAACGGCTCTGCGCGATGCCGGCATGGATGTCTATACCCTGTGCCGATCGCTTGAGACGCTGGAGGTGCTGGCCCGGTTTAAACCGGACGTGGTGCTGCTGGATGTCGATATGCCGGACTGTTCAGGGCCGGAACTGGCGCAGGTGATTCGCCAGGACGAGGCCTACGCCATGCTGACCATCCTGTTTTTATCCACCGAGACGCAGATCAGTCACCAGCTGACGGCGCTCAATCTGGGTGGCGATGGTTTCCTGGTAAGGCCCATCGCGTTGCCGTATCTGGTGGAGGCGGTCACCGTCAGGGCCAAACGCGCCCGCTGGAAGAACCGGATCCATAGCGCGCTGGAAAGCGCCTTGCGCGAAAACCGCTTTCAGCTGACCACCATGGATGAGCATGACATTGTGAGCGCGGCGGACATCCGGGGAAACATTACCAGCGTCAATGACCGGTTTTGCAGGATCAGCGGCTACCGCCGGGAGGAATTGCTGGGGCAGAATCATCGCCTGCTCAAGTCCGACGTGCACAGCCGTGAATTTTATCAGGACCTGTGGGCTACCATCGCCAGCGGCAAGGTGTGGCGTGGCACCATCTGCAATCTCACCAAGCAGGGTGAAGAGTACTGGGTGGAGTCCACCATCGTCCCCTTTCTGGATGACCGGGGAAGGCCGTATAAATATGTGTCGGCGCGGACCGACGTCACCGCCGTGCGGCAGAGCGAGGAACGGCTCAAGCGCAGCCAGACCTTTGCCAACATCGGCACCTGGGACTGGAATATCAAAACCGGTGCACTGTACTGGTCGGAGCGTATCGGCCCCCTGTTTGGTTATGCCGAGAACGTACCCGAAACCCGCTATGAGAATTTCGTCAGTTTCCTGCACCCCGATGACCGGGACCAGGTCCTGGAGGCGATCGAAAACTGCATAGAAAACGGTATCGAATACAATATTGAGCATCGTGTGGTATGGCCGGATGGCAGCGTGCACTGGCTATCGGAGCAGGGTAATGTGGCGCGCAGCGGCGATGGCGAACCCCTGCACATGCTCGGTGTGGTGCAGGATATCGACACCCGTAAACAGGCGGAGAGGGCCCTGCTGGAAAGCCGGCAGCGACTCAGCGAGGCGCAGGCCCTGGCGCGGATCGGCAACTGGCAGGCGGATCTGCGCACGGGTGAGCTGACCTGGTCGGATGAGATCTATCGCATTTTCGGTTACGCGCCAGGGAGCTTCGAACCCAGCGTAGCGGCCTTTCATGGCGCCGTGCACCCGGACGATCGGGCGCGGGTGCGGGACAGCGAAAGGCAGGCCGAAAAAACGGGTCGCCATGATGTGGTGCATCGCATCGTGCGGCCGGATGGTGTCGTGCGCTATGTGCATGAGCTGGGCGATTCGGAGCTCGATGGACAGGGGACGCTGATCCGGCTGACCGGTACGGTGCAGGATGTTACCGAACGGGAGGAGGCGGAACAGAAACTGCTGACACTGAAAGAAGAGGCCGAAAATGCCAATCGCGCCAAGTCACAATTTTTGTCCAGCATGAGCCATGAACTGCGCACGCCGATGAATGCCATCATGGGTTTTAGTCAGCTGTTGAAGATGGAAACCGATCCGGCATTGACCGAATCGCAAGAAGAAAATGTCGACGAGATCGTCAAGGCGGGAAGCCACCTGCTGGAGCTGATTAACGAGGTGCTGGACCTCGCCAGGATCGAGGCGGGGCGCATTGACCTGTTTATGGAGACGGTCGCCCTCGGTGAGGTGATTGCCGAATCCCTGCAACTGATTAAACCGCTGGCGGATCGCCGCGGCATAACGATTTCTATCACCAGGGAAGGTGAAGAGATCTCGCCCGAAAAGATATGGCGGCAACACATTGCCGTGCGCAGTGATCGCACCCGACTCAAACAGGTGTTGCTCAACCTGCTGAGCAATGCGGTGAAATACAATCGTGAGCAGGGCCGGCTCACCATTGCCTGTGAACAGATGGATAATGGCAGTGGCGAGCCGCGCATCCGCATCAGCGTGGTCGATACCGGCGAGGGCATTTCACTGGAGCAGCAGACGAAACTGTTCACGGCCTTTAACCGGCTGGGCAAGGATCAGCAGAATGTGGAGGGGACAGGCATCGGCCTGGTGATCACCAAAAATATCGTTGAACGCATGGGTGGGCAGATCGGCATGCAAAGCCGGCCCGGCGAGGGCAGCACCTTCTGGATTGAGCTGCCGGGCGACAACCTGCTGCCTGCGCAAAAGGCGCTGATTGATAGTGCAGAAAACATAACATCACCCGCTGTGCTGGATGGTTCGCACAAATATACCGTGCTGTATGTCGAGGACAATCCGGCCAATCTGCGACTGGTGGGCCAGGTGTTTGCAAACCTGAACCACATTCATATGTGGAGTGCGCATGAGCCAATGCTGGGGCTGGCCCTGGCGGCGGAACACAGGCCGGATCTTATCCTGCTGGACATCAACCTGCCGGGGATGGACGGTTTTGAGGTGCTCAGGCACTTGCGTCAGCGTGAGGAAACCAGCGACACGCCGGTCATTGCAGTGAGCGCCAATGCGATGGAAAGAGATATTGAAAAGGGCATGGCGGCGGGATTCGATGACTATATCACCAAGCCGATCAATGTCGAGGCGCTGATACGGACGATTAACAGCAGGCTGTCCTGCGCGTGAACAGAACGGGATCAGCAGCACGATTTTGTGTGGCGTCGTAAAGTGAAGATGAACAATCGATTGTAAATTTCAGGACTGGCCGTTGTGGCTGCGTAACGCGATACGTACACATGGCGGAGCCAAGAGGAAGAGAGAATGGTTGAAATCAGTGATGCACTAAATACCGATCCGAAACAGGCCCGCATCCTGATCGTGGATGATGAGCCGGTGAATGTCAGGTTGCTGGAAAAAATACTGAAGACAACCCGCTATAACAACGTGATGAGTACCCAGAACCCGACCCAGGTGCTGGGCCTGCAGCAGCAGCATAACTTCGATCTGATCCTGCTGGATCTCGATATGCCGGAGCTGGACGGCTACGGGGTGATGGAGCAGCTGGTGGAGCGGGCGGGCGACAACCTGCCGGCGATTGTGGTGTTGACGGCGCAGCATATGCAAACCTTTCGTCAGCGTGCGCTGGATAACGGTGCAAGCGATTATGTGACGAAGCCCTTCGATGCCAATGAGCTATTGTCGCGCGTGCGTAACCTGCTGGAGACGAGGATGGCGCAAAAATTCATGCGTCACCAGAATGAGATACTGGAGCAGAAGGTACAGGCCCGCACCCAGGTAATTCATGATACCCGCCTGCAGGTGGTGCGCCGCCTGAGCCGGGCGGCGGAATATCGTGACGAGGAGACCGGGCTGCACATTATTCGCATGAGCAAGATGGCCGTGGTGATCGGCAAGGCCGCCGGGATGACGGATGAGCAGTGTGACCTGCTGTTAAACGCGGCGCCCATGCATGATGTGGGCAAGATCGGCATCCCGGACAAGATCCTCCTCAAGCCCGGCAAGTTTGAACCGGAGGAATGGGCGATCATGCAGACCCACTCCCAGATCGGCGCAGACCTGCTGGCCGGCGACGAGTCGGATCTGATGGTGATGGCGCACGATATTGCCCTCACCCACCATGAAAAATGGAACGGCAAGGGCTATCCTAATGGCCTTGCCGGTGAGGATATCCCGTTGACCGGCCGGGTCACCGCATTGGCGGATGTGTTTGATGCCCTCACCTCGGTGCGTCCCTACAAGGAGGCCTGGCCGATAGAAAAGGCCATCGACCTTATCAAGCAAGAGCGTGGACAGCACTTTGACCCCTTTCTGGTGGATGTCTTTATGGAAAGGCTGCCGGAGATTATCGAGATCAAGGAAAAATATGCGGACCCGGATAGTGAATAATGATCAGCAACGAGGGTTGCGGATGGCCGGATGGCGGCGGCACCTATTCCCGCTGCTCATGTTGCTGGGTCTTGCGGGTAGCGCACAGGCCGCCTTCGATACCAGCCTGACGGATGCCCAGTTGCAGGGTGTCTTGCAGGGGCATTTTCCGCTGCGCGAGTATGCGGTGATTGCGCGCATCAACCTGCAGGCACCGAGGGTGATACTGGAAAAAGGCCGTCAGGAGATTATTTTACGCATCCCGGTGGAGGCCAATGTCATTGGCGACACCCTGCATCAGGGCCATGTGGTGGTCGCTGTGGGGCTGAATTACCAGCCGTCATCGGGCGGCCTCTATCTCGGTCAGCCGCGCGTGCAGCAGTTTTCCTTGCCCGGAGTGGATAGTAAGGTGGTGGCCGAGCTGCGCGAATATGTGGTGAATATCCTGCGAGGCGCGCTATCCCTGGTACAGATCTATACCGTCAGGGAGCAGGACCTGAACCACTCCCTGGCGAAGAGCGCGCTGAAGCAGTTTGCCCTGGAAGACGGTCGCCTGCGGCTGGAGTTTGGCTTCCAGTAAACCGCTTCCGGGGTTCGCCTCCCCTGCTTAATTTTTCATCCCGCCTTTTCAACCCACAATTCTCCATTCTCCATTCTTCATTCTTCAACGCCGCGTCGACAAGTGGCGTATGGGCCACGCGCCTTGAACTCACGCCGCGTCTTCCGCTAGGCTGCGTTAACCCAATCAATGGCCCGTCGTCGCGACGGGCGTAGGACGATTATCCCCTATGTGTGGCATCAGTCTCATCTATCACCGCGATGGCCGCCCGGCGTCGGCCGCGATGATGCGGCGCATGGTCAAGGCCATCGCCCATCGTGGCCCCGATGCCCTGAACCAGGTGGAGCGAGGCCCGGTTGCCCTGGGCCATGCCCGACTCAGCATTGTCGACAGGGCCGGTGGCGCGCAGCCCATGCTGAGTGATGATGGCCGGCTGGCCCTGGTGTTCAACGGCGAGATCTATAATTACCGGCAGCTGCGGGCCACGCTGGAAGACGAGGGTGTGGTGTTTCGGACCCGCTCGGACACCGAGGTGCTGTTGCGGCTGTTCGAGCGTGACGGCAGCGACTGTCTGCCCAGGCTGCGGGGCATGTTTGCCTTTGCGATACATGATCGGCTCAGCGGCGAGCTGGTGCTGGCGCGGGACCGGCTGGGCATTAAGCCCCTGTTCTATCACTGCAGCGGTGAGACCCTGTTGGCGGGCTCGGAGATCAAGGCCCTGTTTGCCAGCGGCCTGCTGACCGCGGAACTCGACCCTGCGGTGATTCGCGGCTATTTCCGCTACCAGTTCGCCATCAGCCCGCAGACCCCGTTTGTCGGTGTGCAGGAGCTCCCGCCCGGCCACATGCTGACGTTGCGCGCCGATGGCGAGCCGCTGCTGCGCCAGTACTGGGATCTGCAGTTTCCCGTTGACGGCGACTATGAAAGCCTCGATGAGGGCTTCTGGCTGGAGCGTTTTGGCGAGGCCCTGGATGACGCGGCCAGCAGTCACCTGATCGGTGAGGTGCCCATCGGCGCCTATCTGTCGGGCGGGGTGGATTCTGCCGCCACCACCTATCTGTTAAAGCGCCACCGTAAATCAGAGGACGGCAGCAACGACCGTGTGCAGTCCTATACGATTGCCTTTGCGGACGCCGCCAATGACGAGTCGGCCCTCGCCAGGGAGATCGCCGATCACCTGGGCGTGCCCAATGAAACCATCAATGTGGATGCGCAAACGGGCGATCAGCTGCTGGCGAGTCTGCGCCAGTGTATCTATCACCTGGAGCAGCCGCAGCGGCTGGCGGTGGACGTGCCGCATTTTATGTTGTCCGGGCTGGTGCAGGCGAATGGCCAGAAGGTGGTGTTTACCGGTGACGGCTCGGATGAAATCTTTGGCGGCTATGACTGCTTTCGCCAGGATGCCATGCGGGTCTGGGGCAACCAGCAGAAGAACAGCCGGCAGCGAAAACGTTTCTATCTAAACGAATACACCCGGGATTTCGCCAGCGCGCATGTGCGCTACCTGTTTGAACAACACAAGCCAAAACACCAGCGTGCGGTGCAGCGCCGGTTTGGCTGCTATCCCGCCTGGCATGATTTCTGGCACATCCTGGACGATGTGTCGGCGCCCCTGTTTACCGAGGCCCTGCAGGAGGCCAATGACGGGGCCATGCAGGGCGCGACCGAGGCGATGCGCCGATCCCTCCATGGCCTGCATCCCTTGAACCAGTCCCTGTATATCGAGACCAAGACCCGCCTGCCCGGCTGGATTCTGTGGAAGAGCGATCGCCTGAGCATGGCCCACGGCGTCGAGGCGCGCGTTCCCTTTGTGGACCACGCGCTGGTGGAGCTGACGGCGCGGATCCCGCCGGGGCTGAAGCTGAACGGTATGGATGAAAAATACCTGCTGCGCCGGCTGATGATGCCGCACCTGCCCCAACATCCCTCGCACTTCAAAAAGCGCGCCTTTTATACACCGATGCGCGAATGGTTTTTCACCCCCGAACGACAGCCGGCACTGGCCAGATACCTGTCGGCGCAGGCGCTGGAGAGCGTTGGCCTGTTTCGGCCAGCGGTGGTTGAGCATTATATGCAGGCGGTGAATGCCTATGGTCAGCCGCAGGACATGGACGAATACTATGCGGTGATGAAGATGGAATGGGTGCTGCTACTGGTGCTGAGCGTGCAGATGCTGCACGCCCTGTTCGTGCAGCGCGAGGCAGACTGTTTCGCGGATGTGGAGTAGGAGGAGGCGTAAAGGAGACGCCGTTGTTGGATCGATGCCGCACGCAAAAATTTTTGCGGCGGCGCGTTGGCATAACGAGAATCTTGTGTCTATACTTTCCGCTTATAGCCTTCTGGTGTGGCTGTCCTGGTGCACAGTGAGAAGTAGATGGACATACGTGTGTGAACGCATTCCCTCGCTAGACCCTCCTGATAACCGCTCTGACATTTTTACTCACCAGCCTGTGGCTATGGCAGTAATGGCTATGGCAGTAACGGCTAAGGGAAGCCGCCAAGGTAACCCTGCAAAATAAAATGTTGCTGAATGTTAGCCAGGCAGTACGACAGCGAATCAATAGGGTAATCACACAGTAGGGGGAGTTCAAGCAATGTCTGACGGTACCGTGAAGTGGTTCAACGATGCAAAGGGTTATGGCTTTATTGTCGCCAAGGACAGCGGCGAGGATGTATTCGTGCATCACAGCAATATTGAAGGCACGGGCTTCAAGACCCTGGCCGAGGGTCAGGACGTTACCTTTATTATCGAGCAGGGCGAAAAGGGTCTGTCCGCGACCAACGTGCAACCGAGCTGAGGCCCACGGTCGCCACTTGGGCGGCAGACAGCGACAGGTGCAGGTCGAGAGGCGCGTGCGGCGTTGAGGTGAATCAGCGCTGGCAGTGGGTGCAGTAATAGGTCGCCCGCTGGGCCTGCTGGATCATCTTTATGCGCGTCCCACACCGGGTACAGGGTTCTCCTGCCCGGCCGTATATTTGCAGTTGCTGTTGAAAATAGCCCGGCTTGCCCTCGCCGTTGGTAAAGTCCCGCAGGGTGGTGCCGCCCGCCGCGATGGCCGCCGTCAATACCGCCTTGATCGCTGCGACCAGCGCCTGATAGCGCGCCAGGCTGATGCGCCCGGCCGCCGTACCGGGCCGTATGCCCGCCTGAAACAGCGCCTCATTGGCGTAGATATTTCCCACCCCCACCACCACCTTGCTGTCCATGATGAAGGGCTTGATCGCGATCTTGCGCCCGCGTGAACGGCTGAACAGGTGCTCGGCATCGAAAGCCTCCGACAGCGGTTCGGGACCCAGCGCGCGGATCAGCCTGTGCAGAGCGGGTGGGCGGCGGGTCCACAATACCGCGCCAAACCGGCGCGGGTCGCGCAGCCGCAGGATGCAGTCGCGGCCGAAGACGATGTCCACATGATCGTGCTTTTCCACGGCATCGGCCTGCGTCGCAATGCGCAGACTGCCGGACATGCCGAGGTGGATGATCAGGGTGCCGGCGGCGGTGTGCAGGAGCAGGTATTTGCCGCGCCGACGGATCGCATCAATGCGCTGGCCTGGCAGTTGGCGGCGGAGGGCGGCGGGGATGGGCCAGCGCAATTGCGGCTGGCGGATGACCACCGTCTGCACGGTTTTCCCGCAGAGGTGGGGACTGATGCCGCGACAGGTGGTCTCAACCTCGGGTAACTCAGGCATCGGCGGGGCTGGGTAGCGACAGCAGGCGCTGTCCCGCCGCGCGCGGGAAATGATATTGCAGGCCGAGATCCTGGCGCTGCAGGATCAGTTCCTCGTCCGTCTGCCGCAGCCGAAACTCCAGTGTGGCCCGGGCGGTGGTGACCGTGATGCTGTCCGTGCCCAGGGCATCCACCGCCAGCACCTGGACGGCCGTGGCGCGGGCCTGCCGCCACTCGGCGAGTAGCTGTTGCAGGTGATCGGGGTTTGGTGTCGGCGTAGCGGCGGGGCCTTCCGCCAGCCAGTGGCCGTCACGCAGGATCAGGCGCAGTGCGGGTAGGGTCAGGGCGGTGATGGTGTCGGCCGCGTCGAGCAGGGCGGGACTGATAAAATCCGTGGCCGGGCCGCGCGTCAGATGGCTGTAGCGGTCGGTAAACAGGTGCACCGTATCGCCAATGCGCACATACCGGCTGCCGTCCAGCGGCGCGGTGCCACCCAGCTCGAAGCGGGTATCGTCAAAGCGGATGGTCAGCGCCGGCGACGCCAGCTGTAGCTGATCGGCGTCGATCTCCGTGAAGGGGTAGCGGGCCTGACTCTTTGCCATGGGCAGCTGCAACAGCTGGTCGATGCGTTGCTGATTGGCCGGAGCCGCATAGGGGCTGCGCATCTGCCACTGTCCCGCGACCCTCTGCAGGTCGATGTCGGCCTGGCCCGGCGCGTGCAGACGGATCTGCTGGATCGCCTCGGGCGCCAGTGAGGTGAGTCGGCTGGCGGTGGGCGTCGGCTGTTTGCCCGGCTCGATGACGGCCAGGGCAATGAGCCCGGCCAGCGCCAGGGCCAGCGCCAGGTTGAGCAGGGTCCGGGAGGTCAGCATGACAGGCACCTAGCGCTTGCGACGCTGCCACCAGATCATGAAGCCGGTCCCGCCGAGCAGCAGGGGCAGCACCAGCAGAAAGCCGAAACCGATGATGCCCTGCGCAAGGGGTGACAGGTCGAGCTGGCGATCCGTGGTGAGCCGGGCGGGAATGTGGATGAGCTTATCGTCCTGCGCCAGCCAGTTGACGATATTCATGCCCAGGGACAGATTGGCGCCGTTACCGAGATAGGCATTGGCCAGAAAGTCACCGTCACCGATCACCACCACCCGCTGCTGGGTCTCGGCGGCGTCCGTGTCCGCTTCAGTAGACAGGTTCCGGCTCAGCGCCACCCCCAGGGTGAGGGGGCCGGCGATGTCGGCGTCGGCATCGAACTGCAGGCTGCCTGATAGCGGCCCGGTTTCCGCCCAGCTGCGCGCCTCGGTCATCAGCAGGCGCTGTCCCTCCCACGGGGGGCGGGGCTCAAGGAGCAGGCCATGGGCCTGGGGGAACAGGGTCAGGGTATCGATATTCTGGCTGATGAGGTGCTGGGGATAATCCGCCACCAGCGCAAAGCGGGGATCACTGACGCCGAGAATCTGCGTAGTCGGGTCGACCACCATGCCCGGCTGGAAGTTGATCCCTAGCTGGGTGGCCAGGGGCATCAGGCCATGCTGGGGGGGATGGCCCGGCTGCGGCTCGGCGGGATCGCTCAGCCACAGCAGGTTGCCGCCCTCATCGAGGTAGCGCTGGATCAGCGCCACCTCCCCCGGCAGCAGGTTGAGCTGCGGGCTGGCCAGCACCAGCACCCGGGTGTTGTCGGGCAGCTGGGGGTTCTGCACCAGATTGTGGGTCTGGATCCGGAAACCCTTGCTGGTCAGTTGTTGCGACCATTGGCCGAGGTCGTGATTGGCGACCCCCTGTGGCTTGCGCTCGCCGTGGCCCTCGATGAACACCAGCCAGCGCTCACCGCTGCGCGCCAGACGTTGCAGGCTGTTGGTGAGTGCCTGCTCGGACAGGGTCTGGAGATTTTCACTGCGGCCCTGGTAGTGCACCAGCAGTTCGCCGTTGAGGGTGATGCCCAGCGCGCGCACGGTATCGGGTTGCAGGTCGGGATTGACGAAACTCAGGGACAGGTCGGGCTTGTGGCGCTGATATTTCCTGACCAGCTCCGTCACCGCCTGGCGCACCGCCTGATCCTCCGTGGCATAACTGGTAATGGTGATGGGATCGCTGAGCTCGGCGAGTAAGGCGCTGCTGGCCGGCGACAGCGTATTGCGCCCGCTGGCGGTCCAGTCCGCCTCGAAACTGTACCGCGTGCTCAGCCAGGCCAGCAGCCCCACCACGCCCACAAACAGCAACAGGAAAATGATATTTTCCAGACGGTTGCGGCGTTGGGTTTTGCGGGTCACGAACATGGTCTTGGTGTTTCCGGTGCTGAGCCTGGAGTGAGGGTTAATGCTGCAAGCGGTCGGCATCAAGCCGGCGCACACTCAGCGCCAGACAGCTGCCGGTGAGTAACAGATAATAGATGATGTCGGTGCTGCTGAAGACCCCGCTTAACAGGGGCTGGTAATGGCTGAGCAGGGACAGATAGGCCAGCACCCCGCCACCGCCCAGGCCGGTGCTGCTGGCCAGATTGAGAATCCACAACAACAGCAGCACACCAAAGGTACCGATGGCCGCCACCGTGGGTTGCGTGGTGAGGGTAGAGATATACAGGCCGATGCTGCAAAAGCTGGCCAGCAACAGCACCAGCCCCAGCAGGCCCGAGGCCCACAGGCCGGGATCCAGCGAACCGCCGGCCAGCAGGCTGAGTGGCATGGCCGCGATCAGCGCCAGCAGGATCAGCAGAAAGCCGAACACGCCAAGAAATTTTCCGAGGATGATCTCGGTCATGGACACCGGCGCGCTGATCAGCAGGCTGAGGGTCTGGCTGCGGCGTTCCTCGCTGATCAGGCGCATGGTGAGCAAGGGGGTGATCAGTAACAGTACGGTAGCGGCTGTGCTGTACAGCGGGGTGACAATGATGTCGGTGATGCCGGGGCCTTCAACACTGCCGGCGAGCCGCGGCTGTATCTGTAAATAGACATCGATGTAGAGCAGGAAGAAGTAGGCGCAAAGCGCGCTGATCACGGCCAGGATCACCCAGGCCAGCGGTGACAGGAACAGGGAGCGCAATTCGCGCGCGGCGAGGGTAAGGATCATCACTGGGCCAGTGCCTTTTCGCCAGGGGTGGCGGCGTTGTTTTGCGAAAGGCCCTGCGCAAGGCCATGTGCAAGATCGTGCGGCTCGCTGGTGGTGATGTCGACGAAGATCTGCTCCAGCGACCGCCGCTGCGGGGTAAGCTCCAGCAGATCCCACTGCTGGCTAACGGCAAGTTGCGCGATCGCGGGTGCGGGGCTGGTGTCGGGCCGGTGGCGGATCAGCACGCCGCCGGCGCCTAGCGGTTCAACCGCATGCACGCCGGCAATGCCCAGCAACAGGCCGACATCCACCGGCCTGGCCGTGCGCAGTTGCAGGCTGGAGGTCTGCATGTGCTGGATCAGGCCGTCGATGCTGTCGCTCAAAACCAGCTTTCCCTGATTGATGATCTGCACGCGATCACAGGTCGCCTGTACCTCGGGCAGGATATGGGTGCTGAGGATCACGCTGTGTTCCTGGCTGAGATCGCGGATCAGTTGGCGGATCTCGCGGATCTGGATCGGATCAAGCCCCACCGTCGGTTCGTCCAGCACCACCACTGCCGGTGAATGGATAATGGCCTGGGCGATGCCGACACGCTGCTGATAGCCCTTGGAGAGATTGGCGATCAGGCGCTCGCCCACCTCGCGCAGACCGCAACGCTGCTTGGCCGAGTTGACGGCGTCGGCCTGTTGCGCACGCGGGATGCGGTTGAGGCGCGCGCAAAACTGCAGATATTCATTGACGCTGAGTTCGCGATACAGCGGCGGCTGTTCCGGCAGAAAACCGATATGCGCCTTGGCCTGCTTGGGGTGTTCGAGGATATCAATACCGTTGATGAGAATGCTGCCGTGGCTGGGGGCAAGATTGCCGGTGATCATGCGCATGGTGGTGGACTTGCCCGCGCCGTTGGGACCCAGAAAGCCCAGCACCTCGCCACGGCGCACCTCGAAGCTGATGTGGTCGACCGCCGCCGCCTGGGTCGCGTCGACGGAGCCGGCAGCGCCGAAGTAACGCGTCAGCTGTTCAACCTTGATGAGAATATCAGCTGTCATTTTATGGTTATTCTGTGTAGGGTCTATGGGCGATCGACATGAAATTCCTATGATATATTGGCAACCATAAAGTTCAACGGGGCGTTCCGCACCGGATGCCATTATTCCTTCACCAGGACCTCGATTATGTCTTTGACGTACTGCGAAAGATACCACTTCGATCGCAGCAGGATCGAAGCGCGCCTGCAGGGGTTACAGCTGGGCGAGGCCGACCATGCGCTGGCCAGGCGTTTGCAGCAAGAGGTCATCCGGCCGCAGGTCGGTGAGATTGTCGATCAATTTTATGCCTGGCTGGTGACATTGGAGGAGGCGCGCAGGATCCTGGTGGACGACGAGCTGATCGCCCGCCTGCGGGGCACGCAACGGCGCTATCTGTTAAGCCTGGGGGTGGATTTCGACCAGCCGGACTATTTCGAGACCCGGCTGCGCGTGGGTCAGGCCCATGTCTGGGTCGGCCTGAGCCTGAGCCTGTACCAGTGCGCCTACCGTTATATGGGCCAGTTGATCCTTGATCGCATCGACCTGCAGCGTGAGGATGCCCCGGCGCTGCTGCGGTTTGTGCACAAGATCATCGCCCTGGACATGGCGCTGGCCATCGAGACCTATCACCAGGCACAGGTGGAGTCGCTGGAGGAGGCCCTGGAGCATGCCCGTCGCCAGCACCTGCGTCTGCGCATCCAGGCCAGTACCGACGCGCTGACCGGGGTGGCCAACCATGAGGCCATTCTGGCCGAGCTGGAAGAGGGATTGCGCGAGTCCGCTGTTCAGTCCTCTCCCCCTTCCCCTCCCCATTCCTCCATGCCGAGGCTGGTGGTGGCGATGGTGGACATCGATTTTTTCAAGCAGGTGAATGATAGCCACGGCCATCTGGTGGGCGACAAGGTGCTGATTGAGGTCACCCGACGCATGCGCGCGGCGCTGCGTGATGTGGACAGCATCGGCCGTTACGGGGGCGAGGAATTTCTGGTGCTGATCAATGCCTCCAGCATGGCGGTTGCCCGCCGGGTGGCAGAGCGTATCCGCAGCCATGTGGCGGCCCAGCCCATCAACCTGCAGGGGCTGGAGATCCCCGTCACCCTGAGTCTGGGGCTGGCGGAGGGCCGGCCGGGCGAGGCCGCCGACGAGCTGGTCGCCCGTGCCGACCAGGCCCTGTACGCCGCCAAGACGGCGGGCCGCAACCAGGTCCAGCTGGCGGCCTCCTGAATCGCGGCGGCAATTATCCACCGTGACCGCAAGGCCACGGCGCGTTCACTACCTTCCTTCATATAGAAATATCCGCATGAAACATCGCGCCTGTTTGTGCGGGCGGGCCAGGCGAGGGCAATCAGACGTGTCGCAGCGGGGTGCGCCGGCCGGACTCGCGGAACCGCCGGTAGTCGTCGAGGATGAGGGCGTGATCAAAGGCCAGCGCTGTGGGCAGGTCGTGCAGGGCAAAGGCCTGCACCGTGGCGGCGTCGTCGGCGGCGCGTGGCTCGCCACGAGCCTCGGCGATATACACGGCGCTGACGGTGTGCTGGCGGGGGTCGCGCGCCGGATCGGAGTAACAGCCTAGCAGGGTGGTGAGTGTTACCGGCAGGCAGATCTCCTCGGCGGCCTCGCGCACGGCGGCCTGCTCCAGGGTCTCGCCCACATCCACAAACCCGCCCGGCAGCGCCCAGCCGGGCGGGGGATAGCGGCGCTCGATGAGCAGGATCGGGCGATCGGGCCGATCGCAGAGCTCGACAATGATATCGACGGTGAGGCGGGGGGTGACGGGGGCGTGCATGGGCTCTCAGCTGAGGGCGATGGCCGCCAGGCCCAGAAAGGCGAAGAAGCCGATTACATCGGTCACCGTGGTCAGCAGTACACCGCCGGCCAGGGCGGGGTCGATGCCCACCCGCTTGAGGGCCAGGGGGATGGTGGCGCCGGCCAGGGCGGCGACCACCAGGTTGATGAGGATGGCGGCGGCGATGATGGCGCCCAGCTGGATATCGTCGAACCAGGCGATGACGATGCTGGCGATGATCAGCGCCCAGAGCAGGCCGTTGAGCCCGCCGACCAGCAGCTCCTTGTTCAGCAGCCGGCGGGCATTGGCGCGGCTCACCTGGCCCAGCGCCATGCCCCGCACCACCAGGGTCAGGGTCTGGCTGCCGGCGATGCCGCCCATGCTGGCGACGATGGGCATGAGCACGGCCAGCGCCACCATCTTCTCGATGGTGGCGTCGAACTGGCCGATCACCCACGAGGCCAGCAGCGCGGTCAGCAGGTTGATCCCCAGCCAGACGGTGCGGCGGCGGGAGCTGGTGACCACCGGGGCGAACATGTCGTCCTCTTCGGAGAGGCCGGCCATGCTCATCAGCGAATGCTCGGCCTCGTCGCGAATCACGTCCACCACGTCATCGATGGTGATACGGCCCAGCAGCTGCCCGCCCTCGTTGACCACCGGCGCGGAGATCAGATCCCGTTTTTCAAACAGCCGGGCGACCTCACGCGCAGGCAGGGTGGCGATGATGGGCTCCTGATCCCGGCTCATCACCTCGGCCACGGTGGTGTCGGGGCTTTTGATCAGCAGGTCGGTGAGCGGCATCAGGCCCAGATACTGGTCGTCGCGATTGGTGACGATCAGCTGGTCGGTCATCTCCGGAATCTGGCCGATGCGGCGCAGGTAACGCAGCACCACGTCGAAGGTGATGTCCGCGCGCACGGTGATGGTGTCGGTGTTCATCAGGCCGCCGGCGGTATCCTCCGGGTAGGACATCACCGCCTGCAGGCGCTCGCGGTGCTGGGCATTCATCGACGCCAGCACCTGCTCGGTGACGGCGTCAGGGAAGTCGCTGAGGATGTCGGCGAGGTCGTCGGTCTCCAGACCCTCGGCCGCCGCCAGCAGCTCGCTGTTGTCCATGTCGCGGATCAGCCGTTCGCGGGCATCGTCATTGAGGTGCAGCAGCACATCGCCTTCCAGCTCGGGGCTGACCAGCTCC
>JAVVEP010000037.1 GCA_032250735.1 Gammaproteobacteria bacterium | reverse complement strand
CCTCACGAAGTCTTCTATGGATCATTGAGTGGTGCACTTGCTACCTGAATTCGCCGGTGCTTAAAGAAGAATAGGGGACAGACCACGGTTTTTCGGCAGCAGGATCGGGTTGATGAAATTCGGTGGCGATGATTTAGAACTGCAATACCGCCACACCCTGCTTGCCTGCGCACGAAGTGCAGGTAGGAAAAACCTGGGTAAATAGGACGGCACCTGCCTGCCTTATTGGTGCAGGCACGTGTTTGGCACTATCTTCCGCAAGGCGCAAAACAAAATTGCGATTAATGACTAGGCATATTAGCAATGAAGAAAAAAGGCCGCTACGACGTTTCCGGATCGATAGAAACCCAGTTTGAACCGGGTTCAAATGATACTGTATTGAGAAACAAACTCGGCATGACTGATTCAAAGGAAATGGACAAGCTAGAGGCAGAGTCGCTCATCAAGGCGACAGATGCACTTATTCACAAATACGATGCCGACCATCAATTTACTGCCGATGATGTTTGCCAAATGCATGAATTGTGGTTGGGAGATATTTATGAATGGGCAGGTAAGTACCGGACCGTAAATATCAGCAAGGATGATTTTTCATTTGCGATGGCAGCGCAGATACCGAAGTTGATGGTCCAGTTTGAGACGGATCAACTCGCCAAATATACGCCCTGTAACTTCTCGGATAGAAATGTTGTCGTTAAAGCGCTTGCCGAGGTGCATACCGAATTGGTTTTGATACATCCCTTTCGCGAAGGCAATGGCCGATGTTCTCGAATACTGACGATCATCATGGCTTTGCAAGCTGGGCTGCCTGTCCTTGATTTCAGTTTAATTAGTGGCCAGATGAAATCAGAATATTTCGCCGCGGTGCAGATGGGCATGGTTCGTAACTACGAACCAATGGAAGCATTATTCAGAGAAATTATTGAGAGTTCGATTCGGACTTTGTCGGAGTAGGATGGAAATAACTAGTGGTGACATCTGTAATATGTTGGCTGATCGATTCGACTGTGGCACCCGTTTCGATCGCGGTGGAACTGGAAACACTGGTAATGAGTGAATCCCGGTATTTCTTGGGATTTTGCAGGTAGGGATTTGAATCAAATAATGACTTTTTCATACATTACACCAGTAAGGATTAGGGTGACGGCCCCTAGAATGCCGAGGTTCCTGGTACTCTTGGCCACCGCTGGAAGGGAACATACCAGGCACATAATAGGATTTACCCATCAGTTGTTAATATCGGCATTTTGGCGGTAAAAATCAAGCGGTAATCTGTTTTATTTAGAAGAAACATAGCTTTTAACTTATTGAATTACAGAGGTTATTTTGAGCGCTTCAGAGATAGTTAATAAGGTTTGGAATTACGCACATGTACTCAGGGATGATGGCGTGGGGTATGGCGATTACGTCGAGCAGATCACGTATTTAATCTTCCTCAAAATGGCCGATGAGCGGGCCGCCCTCACCCCGACCCTCTCCCAGGGGGAGAGGGGGAAAGGCCAAGTACCCGATGAATTCAATTGGGCCAGGTTGGTGAAGTTAGACGAAAAATCTGTGTCAGAGAGCAATTCTTTCTAATATTCCCCGTTCCGAATATAAGAAACAGTGAATAGGTACCAGCGAGGAATGGCACTTACTTAAGGCGCAATTCAGGGTTTTGTTATTGCGGCGAATATCCATGGGGCGTAATTACCCACAGGGCATAAAAGCCGACATCCAGTGAAACTGCCACCATTGTAGCGTCTGGATCCCGGCATACGCCTGGATGACGAGGATTCGGGCCTTTAGTCAGTGCCATTCGGGTAGTAGCCCTTTAATCCAAACCGATATATCAGTATTCGGAAGTCGATTATAAAACACCAATAATGCCGACATTTTGAATTTGACAACCTTCCCGATGTGCGTGATGGCCTGACGCGAAAAGAGCGTGTGGTGTTGTATTGCATTGACCAGATACAGAAAGAACGCAGCGGGCGCAATGTCCCTACCGTTATGCTCTATGGTCGGGTGGTGGAGCATGTCAATATGAGTGAGCAGGAACTACAACTTATCCTGCAGCGCCTGACGAGTTATAATCAAAATCCAGCGACGTAGACGTGCTGTTGTTGATCGCACAAATAATGCAGTGAATGACATGATGACAATTGACGAAAGATTGAGCCAGGCTAAAGACCTGCTTGAAGCGGGTAAAACCGAGGCCGGTTGCATGGCGCTGCTGGAGTTATTAATGGACGCACCGGATAACCCTGCCGCGCTGTTAATACTCGGTGGTGCCTATTTCTATGCGAAGAAGTTTTCCGAGGCGGAGCTGGTCTACGAGAAACTCATCCTGCTGGAACCGGGTTCCGGGATGTTATCGATTGCCCTGTTTAACACGCTCTGGCAACAGGGCCGGCATGAGGAGGCGGCGGAGGAGATCCGCCGTTTTATCTCGGTGGCGGATAAGGTGAATGAGCGCGAGACGCTGGCAAAATATGCTGAATTAATCCAAGGTATGGCAGGTCAAAAGTAAGGGTCAATTCATTATCTGATTAAGAACATCCAGGTTAGACAGCCATTTTCTCTAATATGGGACACAAACGGTATTTAACCCCACTTATCCTATGAAAAATGGACCGCCCCAGAAAGCTGCCGCAACTGTATTGTCGCTAGACGACCTTGCCAAGTTAGCGAACTACTCGTTCATGGAGTCGCTCAATGGCGACCCAGCGGCGCAAGCAGACGGCGCTGACCACGCACCGCGACAGGTCTTTTCCGGGCATTATGTCCCTGTAAAACCTACGCCAATCAATGCTCCAGAGTACGTCGCGCACAGTAAAACCCTTTTCCACGAGCTTGGCTTTGCGGACAAGATGGCAGAGTCGGCCGATTTCGCCCGTGTGTTTAGCGGTGATCTCTCGCAGGCTCCAGAGCCGATGCGCAAGGCGGGTTGGGCCACGGGCTACGCACTTTCCATCTTCGGCACCGAATACACTCAACAGTGCCCTTTCCAGACGGGTAACGGCTATGGTGATGGTCGCGCCATTTCCGTGCTGGAGGCGGTGATCAATGGTCGGCGCTGGGAAATGCAGCTTAAAGGTGGCGGTCGAACGCCATACTGCCGCGGCGCGGACGGTCGCGCCGTGTTGCGCTCGAGTGTCAGGGAGTTTCTGGCACAGGAGCACATGCACGCGCTCGGTGTGCCAACGTCTCGGTCGTTAAGTTTGTACGTTTCGAAAACGGAGCAGGTCCAGCGACCATGGTACTCGGAGGGCTCGCGATCAATCGATCCCGACCTGCTTGTCTCGGAAGCGGTCGCTATCTCAACGCGTGTCGCGCCGTCGTTTATTCGGGTTGGCCAGGTCGAACTTTTCGCTCGCCGCGCCCGCAAGCAGGAACACCCCGCTGCGATGGAGGAACTCGAGAAGATTGTGTTGCATCTGATCGATCGTGAGTACGCAGAGGTTATAGACAACACCCTCAGTACTGCCGGGAAAGTGGTGTTGCTCGCACAGGAATTTCGCAGTCGCCTGACGTCGCTGGTGGCGAACTGGATCCGTGTTGGTTATTGCCAGGGCAATTTCAACAGTGACAACTGTGCGGCCGGTGGCTTCACGCTTGATTATGGTCCCTTCGGTTTCTGTGAAGCGTTTGATCCTTACTACCAGCCATGGACAGGAGGCGGAAAGCACTTTGCGTTTTTCAATCAACCCGTGGCGGCAGAATGCAACTTCGAGATGTTTTGTTCAGCATTGCAGCCCTTACTGGAATCGGACCAGGTCGCTCTGCAACAGCTCGCTGAGATTCGAGCTGGCTTTGCGGTAGAGATGCAAGCGGCAGTAGAAAAGATGTTTGCGGCCAAGCTTGGACTGGCTACGCTTGACGCGGCGTTATTCAAAGAACTTGTATTTCTTATGCTGCAAACACCTGTTGATTACACACTATTCTTCCGCGAACTCTCGTCGATACCGGGTGACATTGGACCGCTTAGGAAAAGTTTCTACACCGATTTGAATGAACCGATGGACAGGCGTTGGTCTGAGTGGCTATCAACATGGAAATCGCTCATTGCCGACACAACTAATGCGAATGCTGAAACGTCTCGTTCTCTTGAAGCGATTGGTGAACGGATGAAACGTGTCAATCCCAAATACATTTTGCGGGAGTGGATGCTTGCGCCTGCTTATCAGCAAGCGGCTACGGGGAACTACGCGCTAATTAGAGAACTGCAGGACGTCATGACGCAGCCTTATGCCGAGCAGTCAAAAGAGGTGGAGGAGAAATACTACAGGCGGAAGCCGACCGAGTTTAGCGAGCTTGGCGGATTGTCGCATATGAGCTGTTCTTCATAGCTGGGTAGATCCCAATCTGGAAAACCCCAACTCATTTTTATTACGCGATAGGCTGTATACACTTCGGTTCATCAAAGCCCGGGTTATTCATGCGCGGGCTGACCGGGTAGGCCTTCATCGCTTGCGCTGCATAGGGATGGAGCAGGGGTGCGAGACGGTCTTTATCCTGGATCTCGGGGTCTAGCCAGGTGGAATAATCTTCCTGGGCAATAATCACTGGCATGCGATCATGAATGGGCGCCAGGACTTCATTCGCCTCGGTGACCACTATCGAGCAAGACTCAATCACCTTTCCGTCAGTGCTCTCCCAGTGGTCCCACAAGCCGGCCAGGCTGAACAGGCCACCATCTTTCATGCTGATGGCATAGGGTTGTTTGAAGTGGTCCTGAGGTTGCCACTCATAGAATCCGCTGACGGGGATGAGGCAGCGTCGGTGTTTAAAGGCCGCTCTGAAAGCCGGTTTGCTCGCCACGGTTTCCGCCCGGGCATTGATCATGCTGTAGTGCGGTTTTTCTTCCTTGGACCAGCTGGGTATCAAGCCCCAATGCAGATAGTCCAGATTACGCTCATTCGCAGCAATCGCCCGCACGGCGAGAATGTCCTGGGAAGGGGCGATATTAAATCGTGGCGAGATATCTGGCGTACTCTGTACGTCATAGTGCGCCATCAGCTCGGCTTTCGACACGTCCAGATAGAATCTGCCACACATAGGCAAATAATAGCCGATGTGGGGGATCTGAGAATGCCTGTTTTGTGAGGAGCCGTTCTTAACCGGTAGATAACCGTGAGTCATGAGTCCGCAAACAGGCTCTTAACGGGTTGTCATGTAGACACGGGACTAATTGAAGGATTGCGGGTTTGCCGGGTGAAAGGGTACAATTTTTCATCATGGCCAGAACAACGATTGATACCTGGAATCCCAATTTCTTTGAGCAGTCCCCGCTTTTCAATAGTGTCCGTGATGTAAGCCGGCCTTTTAGCACGCTGATTGCCTGGCCGACACTGGCGCAGTTCGCCACTGAATTTAAAATAAGAAACATTCAATCATACGCGAATAAACCCGTTCACCCGGTAGCGCAGGCTGGTGCGCCGGATAAATTCGAAGATCATTATGAGTCGCGCATATATTTGGCGGGTGAATTGCAAACGCGGCTTGAAAACTGGCACGACTATTTTAATGCCATGTGCTGGTTACAATTTCCCAAAATTAAATCCGTGCTTAATGCCCTGCATTTTGAACAATCAAAAACCAGAAAACCGGGCACTAATCGAAGTCCATTGGAAAATGCAATCACTTTGTTCGATGAGTGTGGTGCGGTCATTGTTGCGGATGATGATTTATTACTTGAGCTGGTTATAAATCACGAGTGGAAAGACCTGTTCCGGGAGCACAAGGAACTTTTCGGGAAACACATCCAGTGCTATGTCGTTGGTCATGCCATGCACGAAAAATCCCTGACGCCGTATATTGGCATGACGACACACAGTGTGTTGTTAAAGCAGGGCAGTGATTTTTTTCAGAAAGGATATCTGGAGCAGCTTGAAGATATCGATCAGCTTGTTTCTGATTTGTGGATCAACAGGAAGCTCGAACAGCCCAATGACTTTCAGCCTTTTCCCTTATTAGGTGTACCGGGTTGGTGTCATCAAGAGCAGGATGAGGCATTTTACGCAAATGACGCGTACTTCAGAAGGAAAAGCCGCGCGTAACTTAAGCCAAGCCATGGCCATCCAAAACGAAGAAAGACTAGCACAAAAACCCGGGGCAAAAACCCGGGGCAGAGCGCAATTCTTTCTAATATTCCCCGTTCCTAATATAAGCAACAATCGCTCTCTGAACTTCTCCCGGTTTCGCTCTCAGTTCGCTCTCAGTCGTCGTCTTCCCAGATATCATCATCCAGCACGCTGATCTCGACCTCAGGTTCATCCTTGGGCGTGTCAGTTACTGGGCTTGGCTTGGCTTTCGCGGGGCTGTCGATGGTTTTGGCTAGCGGGTACTTGAGTGTTTTCAAGGCGTCGCTGAAGCCTTTTTTCAGGACGGATTCCAGTTCCTTTTCCTTGGCGGTGAGTTCACGTAGTTTGGGTTCAACCAGTTCGCGGACGTATTTGAGTATTTCCTGTCTGTTATGGTTGTAAACGAATACGCTGCTTGTTTCACCCGTGTCCATGCTGTGGTCTATCACCACCGGGCTGCTTTTGCTGCCTGCTTCAAGAAATCCGTACCACAGTTTTTGTTTTGACATCTAAGTCCCCTATGAAATAAATACCAGCTGGTCCAGGGGAACACTCGCCTGTTTTGGGCAGCTGTTTCGGGTAGCCGTTTCAGGGAGCCATTTCGGGTCACCACAGCACCTTGGGCACCCCGCTGCGCCGGTCAAATACGCGAGTTTTCCGACGCTGATTATTGGTATCAGGAGAAAAATTGCAAACAATTTAATGCCTTAAAAAATCAATGAGTTACGTTTAGGCATGGCGGCTGGTCGGCCGGATTGCCGTCATTGCCGGCGGTCCTGTCCGTGCGATTAATGCAAAGGGTGAATTCAAGGAGGCATACTCCTAAAGTACCCTTTTTCTGAGAATGGGCCAGTTTCTGAAGAAAACCGGGTTTTCGTGAGCGTGTGATGCGGGAGGCCGTGGAATTATGTACGAGTCCTGGTAACCCTCTGTCTTGCATATTCCTGGCGCCATTGAAAGGCTCCGGCGCATTCAGGCACACGGCGACCACATTGAAGTCGTGCTTAAAGGGCTTTGACTCCTGGCTCGATGTCGATCGCTTCGCGTGCCTTCGTCAGCCGTTGCTCAATCCGCGCGCGATCATGTGTGGATTCGATGGTGCGGTCGGCCAGCTCGGCAATCCACTGTACCTGTTCGTAGAGCGCCTGCCGGCGGCATGGGCTGGTCGTCAGACTGCTGAGGGTCTCAAGGGCGTCGAGCATGCGCGCCATGATGCCAAAATTGCCGCCTGCACTGCCTCGAATCTGGTCGAAGGCATCGGCCAGCAGAGATTCAAAGGTCGGAACAATGGCGATCATTCGCAAGGTTTCCCCCTCGTAACGGTACGCAGGCGGAAATCGTTGACAGATCAATCGCGCCAGAATGGACGTTAGATAATCTATACTCATTATTGCTGTCGAGGTGTCATTGACACCGGGTGAAAGGGCCTTCAGTGCCATATCCACGATCTCTCTAATACCGAATGCGGGGTCCTGCTCCACCGTGCGATGGTGGCCAATGCTGTATGGCGCATTAAAAGCGTTGATTGTCGCCTGGTCAGGCGGGTACGTCAGCGCGAGCGACGCCAATGCGGCATTTTCCACAACGAATGCGCCGATGCCGTGCTCTATGCGCACGATGGTCTTTCTGTCCCGGGCCAGACTCAGCAGGGCATCATAATCCACGTTTTGTATATAGCCGCTCTCCTTTGCAGGCACTGCATACCAGGTTCTCTTATCCGGTGATGATAGGATCTGCCTGTTCTCATCCTCTCCAGTTTCATCAAATCCTTCCTCTTGTTTTTCCGGAAGAAATCGATCAATCGTTGCGGTGGTTTCGTTAGCGATCAAGGCGATGATGCTGGAGGCCTGGATCGATGCGGCGATGTGATGAATAAAAAATACCAGTACACCTATGCTTAAGATGGCCAGTATAAAGGCGAAGATGACCGCCAGGTCTGGCACAAATTCGACACTACCATTCCCGCCACGAATGGTACGCAGCACTACCAGGCAATAGGCGAAAATACCGGAGAAGCCTCCAAGCGTAATCTGGGTAATGCGGCTGCGCATGAAGTTCCACAGGATGCGCGAGGTGTATTGACTCGAGGCCAGCGCCAGCGCCACCAGGGTCATGGAGAACGTAATGCCCATAACCGACATCATCGAACCGGCAAGTGTCGACAACATTTGCCGTGCGCCTTCCGGTCCGACCCCAAACAGGCGTGGCCACTGACTTAGCCAAAGGTCGCTTCTGGTAGAATCTATTTCGATCAACACAACCGCAAAGGCAATGCTGAGCGTGACCATCAGCGAAGGTATTAACCAGAAGCTCGATCGCAGCTCGCTCCACAGTTGCCTTAACTTATACATGCGTCCGCTTCCAGGTAAGTATTCGGTTCATTTTGCTTGAAGTATCCGCCATGGCCGGGGTAGGTGATATATAACTGGATAACAGATAAATAGTAGGCAACGCGCCAGTAGGTATCCATCTTGTGAAGTAATTCCGAGTACGTAGTGTTTGTATTCATGGTTCAATTCCTTTGCTACCTGCTGTGAAAAAACCGGGCCAGAGGAATGGCGCTTAGCCAGGTCTTAATCTTTTTAGCACAAAAACCGGGTCAGAAAACAATTGTTTCTAATGTTATCTATCAATAATATAAACACTTACCACATATCACCGGCATAATTTACAGCGAGTCATTGGATGCTATGGTAAAAAACCGGGTCAGAGATAGGCATGTGGCCCGGTTTCGGCGCGGTTTTACGCGATGGTGTGTTGGGGAGGGGAAACTGTTGCTAAAACTGCAGTAGTTTAGTGAATAGGAAAAATCGGGGGAAGTTCACTCTAACCCCGGTCCGGAATCATCACCGCAGGACTTGATCGCTTTATGACGCCTGATATCTACCTTGTCGCATTTTTTATCCTGCTGTTTGCCTATTTTTTGCGAGGCATTACCGGTTTCGGCTCGGGGCTGATTGCCATACCGCTCTTGGCCCACTTCCTGCCGTTGACCTTTGTTGTGCCTATGGTGCTGGTGCTGGATTTTGTGGCGTCTGCCGTGATTAGTCGCCACATGCATTTGCAGGTGCGTTGGGATGAAATTCGCTTTTTGATACCGGCGACGATTGTGGGCATTTTGATGGGTACGTTCCTGCTGATGAATTTGCCGCGTGAGCCACTGCTGGTGGGGCTCGGTCTATTCGTCATTATTTTCGGCCTACGCTATGTGTTCAATGTGCACAGTGAAAGGCCGATCAGTCGCTGGTGGTCACTGCCCACGGGGTTGAGCGGCGGCCTGATCGGCGCGCTGTTTGGCACCGGTGGGCCGCCTTATGTGGTGTACCTTTCGCATCGGTTGCATGATAAGGCGCAATTGCGCGGCACCCTGTCGGGCCTGTTTATGCTCGACGGTGCGTTACGTGTTATCACCTTTCTGTTTTTCGGCCTGCTGCTCCAGAGTGAGATGTTAAGCGCGTTATTGATGGCGCTGCCGCTGATGGGGCTGGGGCTGTATTTGGGCAACAAGGTACATCTGGGTATCAGTCACCGGCAGCAGTTAGCCATCATCGGTGGCTTGTTGTTGGTCAGCGGCGGTTCCTTGTTATGGAAGGCCTGGGGCTAAAATTTATGCGTCCGTTGATGATTCATCCTAAACCCGACAGCCTCCTGGTAGGGGGAGAGTAGCTTGGCGGTGGTGATCATCGGCGGTGGGCCGGCCGGGTTGATGGCGGCCGAGGTGATAAGCCGCCACGGTGTGCAGGTGGATGTCTATGATGCGATGCCTTCGGTGGGGCGCAAGTTTCTTATGGCGGGCAAGAGCGGCCTGAATCTTACCCACGCCGAACCACTGGCGACGTTTGTCACGCGCTATGGGGAGCAGCGTCACGAGATCGAGGCTATGCTGCATCGCTTCGGCCCGACGGACCTGCGGGCGTGGGCGCAGGGGTTGGGTGTCGATACCTACGTCGGCAGTTCGGGGCGGGTGTTTCCGGTGGAGATGAAGGCGGCGCCCCTGCTGCGCGCCTGGCTGCACCGTTTGCGGGGGGCGGGGGTGCGCTTTCACATGCGCCATCAGTGGCTGGGCCTTGCGGCCGTCAATCACCTGCGCTTTATGACGCCGACGGGCGAGGCCGTGATTGCGGCCGATGCCACGGTGCTGGCCCTGGGCGGTGGCAGCTGGGCGCGGCTGGGCTCAACCGGTGCCTGGGTGTCCATACTCGCAGCGCTACTCGAACCCCTTCACGCCCAACAGGCTCAACAGGACGTTGCGATCCTGCCGTTGCGCCCATCGAACTGTGGCTTCGAGCTGGCGTGGAGCGAACATTTGCGTAGCCACTTTGCGGGTGAGCCGGTGAAGTCCGTGCGCCTGATGTTCACGGATGCGACGGGCGCGGTGCAGCACAAACAGGGTGACTTTGTGGTGAGCCAGTACGGTATCGAAGGCAGTCTGATCTATGCCTTCGCTGCCGCTATCCGTGATGTGATTGAGCGCAATGGCAGTGCCACGATTGCGATTGATCTGTTGCCGGATATGGCCGAAGAAGATGTCGCCGCCCGGCTGGCGCAACCGCGTGGCAAGCGTTCCCTGTCGGCGCACCTGCGCCGTCAGCTAAAACTCAGCGGGGTCAAGGCGGCATTGTTGTATGAGGTATTGCATGCGTCGGTAGACGGGCAAGGATCGACCGAGCCGCAACAACTCGCGGCGCTGATCAAGGCGCTACCGCTGCGCTGTGAACGCCCGCGCCCCATCGACGAGGCTATCAGCACCGCCGGCGGCGTATCGTTTACGGCGCTGGATGAACACCTCATGCTCAAGGCACTGCCAAGTGTCTTCTGCGCCGGTGAAATGCTCGACTGGGACGCGCCCACCGGCGGATATTTACTCACCGCCTGTTTCGCCAGCGGCTATGTCGCCGGGCAGGGCGTAGTGAAGTACCTGGGCAATGATCACCCGTAGCAGTCCCCCACAAAAGTTTTAACAGGGCAGCCCTCGTGGTGCCTGAATATCTCCCTCAGAGCCTGTGAAAAACCGTCGGCCTACTGCGGTCGTCGCTTTGATACAGGCCATCCTTGGCCTGCACCCTTCGGGCTACTGACGCAGCCCTGTTTCGCTCGAAAATCGGCGCCCTCACTACAGCCGACGGTTTTTCACGGGCTCTCAGCAGACAGGGGCTTTTCTCCGGTTCCGATTTCCCCCTCTATACTTAATCCATCATGAGGTGTGCCTTGGTCATGGAGGAGTGCGATGCATGCATGGATATGTTTTGGCGCTGTGCTGTTTACCGTGGCGAGTGCGACCGCCGAGGAGGTTGAGATGGTGACACTGCCGCCACCACAGACTACGGGCGGTATGCCGCTGATGCAGGCGTTGCAGGCGCGCCATTCGTCGCGTGAATTTTCCGGGCGTGCGCTTGAGCCGCAGCAGTTGGCCAATCTGTTGTGGGCGGCGGCCGGGATGAACCGTGTGGACTCCGGCAAGCGCACCGCGCCATCGGCGCATGACTGGCGCGAGGTCGACATCTACGTTGCGAAGGCCAGCGGCACGTATCTCTATGATGCGACGGCCCATGTGCTGCACCGCGTGCTGAAAACGGATGTACGCGCGCGCACCGGCAGCCAGGAGTTTGTTGCCAGTGCGCCGCTCAATCTGGTGTATGTCGCGGACCGGCGTCGCATGCAGGACGCCACTGATGAGGACAAGGATCGTTACGCCGCGGCCGACACCGGCTTTATCGCGCAGAATGTCTATCTGTATTGCGCCTCGGCCGGGCTCAATACCGTGGTGCGGGGTCTGCTGGATCGCAAGGCGCTGGCCGATGCCCTGAAACTTGCTCCGCAGCAACGGGTGATCCTGGCGCAGTCCGTCGGCTATCCGCTGTGATTATTCGTCTTTGAAAGAATTGAAAGAATTGAAAGAATTGAAAGAATTGAAAGAATTGCAACAGAGGAAACACGCCAGGAACAGGAGCCGCCAAGGTGAAACGTAACTATCCCTTGTCCAGGGTCTACGGCCTGCTCGAACCCGGGCCGGTGGTGCTGGTCACCACGGCGCACAAGGGGAGGGCGAATGTCATGACCTTGTCGTGGCTGACGATGATGGAGTTCGAACCACCGTTGGTGGGCATGGTGATGAGCGAGGCGAATTTCAGTTTTACCGCGCTCAAGGCAAGCAAGCAGTGCGTGATCAATATCCCCACCGTGGAACTGGCCGAGGCCGTGGTCGGCTGCGGCAACAGCAGCGGCCGTAGCCAGGACAAGTTCGCCGCGTTTCAGCTGACGACGCGTCCGGCCACCCATGTCGCGCCACCGCTCATCGTCGAGTGCTACGCCAATCTGGAATGCCGCGTGACGGATACCCGCCTGCTGAACCGCTATGATTTCTTCGTGCTCGAAGTGCTCAAGGCCTGGATCGATCCCGGCTGCAAACAGCCGCGGACCCTGCATCACCGCGGCAAGGGTCAGTTCGCGGTTGATGGGGAAATCATCACCCTGCCATCGAAAATGCAGTGAGGCCGTTCCAGTGCGAGGGAATTTCGCTACGCCTGCAGCTTTTTTACCTTTTCCAGCATTTCGGCGGCATGCTGTTCGGGGTTTACACCGTAGATCACGTCCTGGAGTTGTCCCTGTTTATCGATCAGAAAGGTTGAGCGGACGATGCTCATTTTCTTTACGCCGTTTTTTTCCTTTTCCTGCCACACACCATAGCGGTCACACACCTCACCCGTGGTGTCCGCCAATAGATCGAAGTTGAGCCCAAACTTGTCGATAAACGCGGCATGGCTTTCACAGCTGTCTTTGCTGACACCGATGATGGCGGTATCCAGTGCCGCGAAGTCAGGCGCCAGTGCTGCGAACTGGTTTGCCTCGATGGTGCAGCCCGGGGTGTCGTCTTTGGGATAGAAATACAGGATAACATTTTGCTTGCCGCGAAAAGCGGACAGGCTGACGATGCGGTTTTCCTGATTCGGTGAGCTGAATTCGGGTGCGGGCTGGTTTTTTTCTAACATGTGGACCTCCTTGTTTGTTTCGCAAAAACTCAAAGAAAATAACAGTCTGTGCAGACTAAATCAAAATCGCTTGGAATTCCTAAAGACCATGGCACACGCAGGGACAAGATCTCTACCGGCATCAGTCTCCAGGGCGGATTCATCCTTTCACGAAGATCACCACACTGTTTGCGGGGATCACGATGTGCGCCGCGGCGGGCAGGTTGTGAATGCCGGGGGTTGTGGCATCGATGCCACCGTGGTTGCCGGCGGCCCAGGGGTTTACCCAGTTGTCGTAGACGTCGCTGTTGAAGGCCTCCCGCCAGTGGCCGGGGAGCGGAAAACCTAAGCGGTAATTGTAATGGGTGGATTCGTTGAGGCTTGCGATGACGACCACATCATGGCCCTGTTCCGGTACCCAGCGGTGAAACGCCAGTAGCCGATTATCGTTATGGATGTGAAACACGTTGAGGCCGGAGCCATTGAGGCCGCTGAGTCTGCGCCGCAGTCTGATCAGTTCCTGTGAGAAGCGCAGGAAATCCGCCATGGTTTTATCGGTGGCCAGACCCTGCCACCAGAGCTGAAACAGGCTGCCGGGTTCGTCATGCCATTGTTTGTCTTCCAGGAATTCCTGGCCCATAAAGAGGTGGGCGATGCCCGGTGCGGTGAGGGTCAGCCCCAGGGCGACGCGTGAGCGGCTACGCGCGTGCCATGAACGGCTGTTGCTGCTGTCGGCCAGGCGCGGAATCCGCTGCCCCCGGTCGCGATACACAATGTCGTGATTCTCGCTGCACTGCACGGCGCGCCACTGGTCATTGAGTTGCGGCGCCTTAAGTTGCTGAGCGATGCGCTCCAGATCCACGCGGGCATCCGCGCCGCTCGATGCCTGGGCGATGGCGCTCCGCAATGCATCCCGCAGGCCATCATTCTGGGTGGCGTCGAAACCGGCACCACCCGCTGCTGTAGCTTGCACGACGCGATCATCCACGGGCCAGTGTTCGGCAATGTGAATGGCGGTGGGTTTAACGTAGTGGCAGGTGTCGGTGACGTACTGGCAGAATTGCCAGCCATGCTCGCCACCCTCGTGGCGAATCACGCTGACCTCGTCGTAGCGAAAGCCGTCGGCGTGATATTCATCCAGATAAAACAGGGCGTTGTTGATGAGGAACTGTTTGACCTCCTTTTTCCAGTAGGCAAACACCAGTCCGCCCGCCCAGCCACGGTCGGTGAAGTAGAGGCTGTTGTTCTGGTCGTCCCTGGGCTGGCCGTCGAAAAAATAGAGCCCCTGTTCCGTGAAGTTACCGCCGGCGTGGTTGTACACCACATCCAGAATCACGGCGATGCCGTGCAGGTGGCAGAGGTCGATCAGCAGGCGCAATTGATTGGCGGTGCCGTCGATGTCTTGCGCGGTGTAGGGTGCGTGAGCCGGATCGATGGCCTGCAATAACTGGTTGGCGGCGTGCAGGTAATGGTCCAGCCTGGGGTCATCCTGGCTGACGCCGTAGATCGTCTCCGGTGAAAAATAGTCCACGCCGTTGTAGCCGAGACTGAAGGCGGTGGGGAATTCGACGATGGGCAGGGGCTGGATGGCGTTGATGCCGAGTGATGTGAGATAGGGCAGTTTTTCCATCACCGAGAGAAAGGTGCCATTGCTGCTGTCGTCCGGGATTTGCCAGGTACCGATGTGGAACTGGTAGATGATCAGCTCATGAAAGTACGGTGGGCGGTAGCCGGCATCGTGCCAGGGGAAGCGCCGGGGGTCACACAGCAGGCATTGGCAATGCGGCCAGGCCGGGTGATCGGTGAGGTCGCGCGCATAGGGGTCTCGTTTGACACCCTCGGTGCCGCCTTCCGGTCCTACGACGTAAAACATGTAGCGTTCGCCTTCGCGCAGGCCCGGGAGGAGACCGCCCCAGGTACCGTCTGCATGGCGTTGCAGCTTGACCTCGTGTTGATGAAACCAGTTGTGGTGATCATCCTGGGTGTATCCCCAACGCACCCACACCTCGCGGGCCTGTGGCGCCCAGGTTCGAAATGTGGCGCCAGTACCGTTGACGAGCAGGTTGGCGCCCAGGGGCACCGCCTGCGGCTGACTGCCCAGGTCCAGACTCTGTGTATCGTCCATCTCCGCGCTCCTCCATGAGCCTCCTGGCTTGCGTGGGATATACTGCTGTATAGGTGTAGTACAAAAATCACCGTTTGACCTTGATCGGTTAAATGGCATAAATGTAACCGGAATCTATTTTATGAAAATATTTTTTATGTCCTTTAAGTGCTGAGACATGCGGCGCAATGCCCTGCGGTTATTGCGCCCTACGGGCTGGATGCCGGCATTCGCCGGCATGACGGATGTAAAGTTAATGGGATCGCACTGAATCGGAATCTATTTTATGAAAATACTGCTTTATGTCCTTGTTGCCGTGTTTGTGCTCATCGGTGTGTATTTTGCGGCGCTGTCGATGTCGTCACGTAAACCGCCAGAGCTTGGCCTGCTCGGCGGCCAGTTGCGTGCCTGTCCGGCATCGCCGAATTGCGTGTCGAGTGAGACCCCGGCCGGGGTGTCGTTTGTTGAACCACTGCCGGTGAACGCCTCGGTGGACGAGGCCTGGAACAAGGCCAGACAGGCCCTTGTGGAGAATGGCGGCGAGATCGTTACCGAACAGGACGACTATCTGCATGCCCGGTTTGTGACACCGCTGATGCGCTATGTGGATGATGTGGAATTGAGGCTGGATGCCGATAAACGGGTCATCCATATCCGCTCCGCGTCGCGGGTAGGGCATTCCGACCTGGGAGCGAACCGGGCGCGGGTGGCGAAGATACGCGCGGCATATTTGACTCGTGCCGGTTTAGACGGATAGTAATGCCAGCATGTTCGATGGCTGCGCCCGGCGCTTAGCATGATCCCGATACATGAACTCCTGAATCGCATTCGCTGGGATGCGGATTACGGCAAGGCGGATTTTGTCATCGGTTATTACGACCGTGTCGCCGAGCGGATCATTCAGCTGCCGCTGACGAGCATCGGCTTCGATGCCGAAGACGCTTTCGATTTCACGTTTGTGGATGAAGAGGGACAGACGCACAGCATCCCCCTGCACCGTATCCGGCAGGTGTTTCGCAACGGAGAACTGGTGTGGGAGCGAGTGGGGGAAAACTAAGCGCTGAGTAAAAGCGATAACGCAAAATGTTAGCTTGGGCGCTACGTGTTGGGATAACGAAGAAATGGTAACCCCCGAGATAAAATAGAGGTTAATTGAGGGATATGTGCATATTACCAATATAAGTTAGAATATTAAATCATAATTATACTTATAAAAATTAACTAATAGATTGAAAATATTACAGATTTTCATATCGTGCAAAATTTATACAGATCCATTTGTAGTATATTTCCTACAAATATTATTTGTGTATATCTAAATACAAGCTGCTACTATCGGTACACCTGCACAAGGTATGGTTTCCAAATATAACTAACCGGATTCCGTAGAGAAGTCGTACAACACGTTAATCAGGCCAGTGCTATGTGTTTACGATAAGAATAATTAGTGAGTAGTGAACTTTATAAGTATCGGGTTGCTAGAATCAAAGTTAACTGTGACCAATCACTGCTTTAAGTATCAAAAAATAAGAATAAATTAAAATAACTAAAAAAATCCTAAATGATGTATCGAATTAACAGCAACCATTTCTTCTCAAACCTGCTACATCCTGATATCGATGTTAGCAAGGCCGCTTCATGCGCCGTTCCAGTGGTCAGCGCATCGCGTGATAAGCATTCGTTGATAATTGAAATTTAACGAACTGATGAATAAAAAAATAAAATAGATTGTGTAGAAATGCTCTTGGGGAGAATTGATGAGTAATAATTTTTGGAAGTTAACCTTCAGTTTGTGTTTGGGCATGTGCTTTTACACAGCCACTGTTAATGCTGCAAGCGGACCTGTTGGCTCCGTCGACGGTAGTTTCTCAGTTACTCCGGGTGGCGCAGCAACTTACTCAATTCCCATTAAGGTACCCACTGGTATTGGTAGTATTAAACCTGCTATTTCATTGACATACAGCAGCCAAGCGGGGAATGGCCTGTTGGGTGTTGGCTGGAACATATCAGGTCTTTCCACAATCACCCGTTGCCCGCAAAATTTAGCACAAGATGGTCAAATTCGTGCGGTGAAGTTAGATGCAGATGACAAGTACTGTCTAGATGGTCAGCGCCTTGTTGCAGTTTCTGGAATATATGGACAAAGCAATACCGAATACCGTACCGAGCAAGACATTTTTTCTAAAATTATTTCCAGAGGTTTTCTGGATAATGGCCCTGAGACATTTGAAGTCTTGACAAAAGATGGTTTGCGCATGCAGTTTGGCAATGTATCTGTTGATGCAAATGGTCAATATGACAGCCGTTTTGCGCCACATGGTAAAGAGGTTGTTCATATTTGGGCAATAAGCAGTATTGCTGATAATGCCGGTAATATAATTAACTTCACTTATCAGTTTACAGGGGACGATTCCAGTGGTTTGTCCAGCAGCGTTGGTTATAACAGAGAATACTATCCCAATGAAATTAATTATTCCGGCGGTGGAAAAATTAGTTTTAATTATGGTGTTGCTGGAAATGAAACGCGCCCTGATCCGATTGTTGGGTATCGAGCGGGCGGTAAGGTTCAAACCACAAAACGGCTGGAGAAGATTTCTGTAGAAATCGCAAGTCAATTGGTTCGAGATTACAAAGTTGCTTATGAACCTACAGATGTAAACTCCAATAAAAGTAAGCTGACTACAGTGATTGAGTGCGGTACTGATGGGCTCTGTTTTCCTGCAACACAGATAGGATGGCAGCTGAGCCACGTCGGCACAACTGCGTGGCAGTCAGACACTACGTACCAATTGCCAGCAGGTCTTGAGCTGTCGGTTGACGGTGAAGACATAAAAGGTATTCTTTTTATTGATCTTAACGGGGACGGTTTTAAAGATATTATCTATCACAGATGGAACAGCGATACGAGCAATGAGTCTGGTGCTTTTTTAAATAAAAATGGTACTTGGGAACAAGCTGATTCCTATTTGCCGCCCTATCCTTTGAGCCGTATTGATAATAAACCTACAGGCTCCCGAATTATTGATGTTAATGGCGATGGGCTAGTTGATTTTGTATGGAGTCGCTGGGTAAGTGATACGCAGACTGACCAAGGTGCATATATTAATAACGGCGCTGGTTGGTCTCTGGATACCTCTGGTAAGTATGTCCCAAAACATTGGCTGGGAAGAGATGACGGCCGTGATCGTAATCAGCGATATTTAGATCTAGATGGAAATGGATTGGTAGATCAAATTTATAATTATTATGACTTCTATGATGCGGATGTTGAGTGTGATTATGTTTTTGGTAATCCCGTTTTTTGTACGCCAACAGTCACATATTCGGATAAAGGAGCATTTTTAAATTTCAGTGATGCATGGGCACCTAATTTAGATTATTTTTTACCACAGCAATTTTTGCTTCTTTCTACCGGGGACCGTGCTACTAGATTTATATCAAATGAAAAAGTGATTAGTGTTCAGGGTCAGCATTCTCTATTTATAGATATAAATGGTGACAGCTTACCTGATTATATAGTTGATGATACCTTTTTGTCTGAAGGGCCTGATGTATATCTAAATACAGGGTCTGGACTAGACTTCACAAGTGATGGGGTCTACGAGGATTATGCGGATACCGTCTCTGGCAGTGCAGCCTATAAGCTGCCAGTCCATTTTATTGATGATGTTGACCGGAATACTGGAATTAGAAAGACTCAAGGTGTCGCATTCCACGATGTAAATGGCGATGGACTCGTTGATATTTTGAAATCCCGGCAATTTTTTAATGGTGCAGCACCAGAAAAAAGCGCTTATCTAAATACAGGTGATGGATGGGTAAGAAATGATAATTTCATTCCACCCGTTGCACTGACAGTTATTGGTAGTCCGTTTGGTCGACAGGTGTATTTTCGCGATGTAAATAACGATGGGCTTGTTGATATTATCTTTCAAGAATGGATAAATCCCACCGATGAAACACGTGGCGCATACCTTAATACAGGCACTGGTTGGATTAGAAATGACACTTTTTCTCCACCAGACCACCTGATTTTAAGTGATTGGAAGGATGCAGGAACACGACTGGTAGATCTAAATTCTGATGGAAAAGTCGATATTATCCGAAGTTACAGAAGATCTGCATATAGCCAAGATGAATACGACAGCGTTTTGGGTCAGAATGTTACGGTTAATTACCCCGAGCAGTTTGACGAGGTGGTTCATTCGATAAGCGTAAATAGTCAAATTGTAAATTCTATCACCGCTGGATTCGGCACAACTACTGGCATCACTTACAAATCTCTGACAGATCCCAGTGTTTACACAAAAGGTACAAACAACTGCCAATACCCTACACCTTGTATTATTTCACCGATTTCGGTGGTGAGTGAGCACTCTGTCTCAAACGGCATAGGTGGTGCTGCGAATTACACCTATAAATATACCGATGCCCGTATTAACAATCTGGGGCATGGGTGGTTAGGCTTTGCTTCGCGTTCAATTACCGATGTGCAAACCCAACGAACAACGACTACCACTTACGAAAATACCAATTTTAATTCGGTCTTTAATGTATTTCCCTACTTAAACATGCCGAAGAAGATAACGGTTAGTTATGCGGATTCCACACTTGGAGATATTGTCACCAGCGAAACCATTAATAACTATGCGGTGAAGAGTGTTGCGGGGAATCCGTATTATTCAGTTTATCTTGAAAGTAGCACATCTGAAGAAAAAGACCTCGATGGCGCTCCGGTAAAGTACACCGAAACCACAACTGTGATGGATGACTACGGCAATGCCACTGATATTACCGTAGATACTAAGCAAAGCCCATTGGACACAACCTTTGCCTATCGACAAACCACACATAATACTTATGATAACGATACGGCTAACTGGCACCTTGGCAGATTAACGGCCTCCAGCGTTACTTCTTTTATAGGTGCTGATTCTCAAACGCGCAATACGGCATTTGGTTATTACCCCGCAGGGCACGTCAATGCCGGCATGTTGCACTGGTCGGAAGACGAGCCAACAGACCCTGATCTTTATCTGAAAACTGAATACACCTATGATGCCTTTGGCAACAAGGATACCGTTACTGTTAGCGGTTCATCGAGTGCAAGCTATCCTGTCGCTACACGTACAACAACGAGCAATTTTGATTACACGGATAACCAGTTTCCAGCGGTCACTACAACCGTACCGGTAGAAGGCACAATCACCCAATCTGAAACAAAAGTGTACGACGCCCGCTGGGGTAAGCTTAAAAGCCAAACTGGTCCCAATGGTTTAACCACATCGTGGCTTTACGACTCCTTCGGCCGCCGCAGTAGCGAAACAAGGCCCGATGGTACAACCGTCACAATGACTTACGGTTGGTGTGATGCGACCGACACTAGCTGCCCGGCTCTCGCTGTCTACAAAGTCACCACTGTAGGTAGCGATGGTGCAATTTCCATTGGTTACATGGATGAATTTTCCCGACAGCTGCGGGCAGAAACCCGTGGGCTGGATGGCGTCATTGTTCATCAGGATACGGAATATGACGCATTAGGGCGTGTTTGGCGGACTTCCCGGCCATACTTTAAAGATGCCACAAAATTCTGGACAACCCGTGAATTTGATGCCCTGAGTCGCGTTGAAAAACAAACGAACCCGGATGGCTCCACTGTAACCAACGTTTATTCTGGTTTGCAGACCATGACGTATACAGAGCGCCACTCAAATGGTGCGGTTGCCGACTTAACCGTACGGCAAATCATGAACCTTTCTGGCAAGGTCGCATTGGTGTACGACGCCTATAATAATAAAACCGAGTACACTTATTATCCTTTTGGTGAATTAAAAACAGTTACGCCTAACGATACTGCGGCCAATGCTATCACCATGGAATATGACAAGCGTGGTCGTAAAACCCAATTGATCGATCCGGATATGGGTACCTGGCAATATGACACGGATGCGCTGGGTAACCTGCGTTGGCAAAAGGATAATATAGGCCAGCAAACCACCATGAGCTACGATTTACTTAATCGTATGCGTACACGAGTGGATGTCCGTAACCCAGCAGACTCAACCAGTGTTGAAAAAACCAGTCAATGGGTTTATTTCACCGAGGCCGATGCAGCGGGCAGCTGTCGCAGCATTGGAAAACTGAAATCCACTACCGATGGCGCTATCACCAAGAGCTTCTGCTACGACAGCCTTGGCCGTATCACATCGGCCACCTCAAACTTCGATAATGCCAGTTACACCGTTGCAACAGCCTACGATACCTTCAGCCGCGTAGAGACCATCACTTATCCTGCACAAGATGCGGGTAATCAACCCGCTTTTATAAAGCGCAATGTCTATGATTCCTTTGGTCATCTTAAAGAAGTTCAAGACGGCGCAAGTAACGATCCTCTATGGACGGCAGAACTGGTTAATGCCAGTGGTAAAATAACCTCCGAGTCCCTGGGTAACGGCCTTACCACCTTGCGTGTGTATGATGATGAACTGGGCTTCCTGAAATCCATCAGCACCGGCACAAGCACAAGCAGTGATGTGCAAAACCTTGAGTTCGGCTTTGATAATCTTGGCAACCTGGTTAGCCGTACCGATCATAATCGTGTTATTACCTTGGCCGGTGGCTCAACCCGAAACGGCACCACTGAAAGCTTCACCTATGACATCCTCAACCGCATTGACGTTGTCAAGCAGGATGGCATTCAAACGGCCAATTATAGGTTCGACGCTCTGGGTAACATGACGTTCAACAGTAACGTGGGGACTTATCTTTACACCGGCGCTAATGGCGCTGGACCACATGCGGTAACAGAAATACAACGCATCACCTCGCAAGCGGGCATTATTGCTGGTGATGTCAATGGTGACGGTAGCATCACCAGTGCGGACACTGCATTGCTGGCCAGAAACCTGGTGGGGCTGGATACCACATCATTAACAACTTCGGCTGACTGCAACGTCGACTCTACAACCAATATTCATGATACTGCCTGTATCTCTGCAAATATCGGGCAGGCCGCAGTCGAAAACATTACCTACGATGCCAACGGCAATATGCAAAATGGCCTAGGTGGAAAGGTTATTACCTATACCGCCTTCAATAAACCGAAATCCATCACAAAGGGAAGTCATTCAACGCGCTTTGAATATGGTGCGGATCGCTCACGGTATTTGCAGGAAGCAACGGATGCAGAAGGCACAACCAAAACCCATTACATGGGCCAATTGTTTGAGCGTATTGTAAAACCTGGTGGGATTATTGAATACAAAAACTACATCTATGCCGGTAGTCGCGTTATTGGTGTTACGACTCGAAGAAGTAATAACACCACTGATCTGCATTACCTGCATGGGGATCACATCAATTCAACCTCGGTGATCACCGATGCCAATGGCATCGTCAAAGAACGCTTTAGTTACGATGTGTTTGGTAAACGCCGAAGCAATGTCAGTTGGAAAGCGGCCAGCACGACTGAAAGCATTATACTGGCAGCGCTGACCTCCAGTGTAACCCATCATGGCTTTACCGAGCATGAGCTCCTGGAAGGGGTTGGGCTTATTCACATGAATGGCCGTGTTTATGACCCGCAACTGGGTCGGTTCCTGAGTGCGGACCCGCTGGTACAAGCGCAGCACAACCTGCAGTCCTATAATCGTTATACCTATGTGATGAATAATCCGCTGTCGTATACGGATCCGAGTGGGTTCAGAACTTTTTTTGATAACGCTTGGGATACAGTAACCGGCATTGCTGATGATCTGGGGCAAGGATTATGGGATTTGTCGGAAGATATTTTTGATTTTATTGATGAGAATGGCACGACAATTATTGCAATAGGTATTGCAGCGATTCCTGGGGTGAACGTGGTGGCTGCCGGCTTTATGAGTAGCTTGATTGCGAGTGGAGGGGATCTTAGGGCGGCGGTTATTGGGGGGATTACTGCGGGGGCATTTGCTGGTGTTGGCGATGCTGCTTTAGCTGGGGCATGGGGTTCTACATCTAAAGTGCTTGCTCATGGGATGGTGGGCGGTGTGAGTAGTGTGATGAACGGTGGGTCGTTTAAGGCAGGGTTTATTAGTGCGGCTGTTACTCAAACGGCATCGGTGAAGGGTGTGTTTGGGCCTGCTGGCGTTAACCCAGTGCAGAATGCTTTTAAGGCTGCGTTGGTTGGGGGCACGGCTTCTGTACTTGCGGGTGGGAAGTTTAAGAATGGAGCTATGACTGGGGCTTTTTCGAGGATGTTTAATGATGAGTTGCATCCGGTTATTGAGCCTCAGGACTCATTATCTGGGTTTGAAATCGATCAAGAAGGTGCTGTTGAAATTTACAAAAAAATGGGACTGAAAAATTTACCTGATCCGCTTAATGTTACTACAGATGGATTAAATCTGGCCGATGATATGCTCGTTTCGGCTGTTGGAGCGGATGATCTTGTTGGGCTCCTTGAGCCAAGCCCTATTCAGAAATTAAGAGCAATTCCACTTCTTAAGAAGCTCTTCACAAATACAGGAGATAATGGAGTAAAAAACTATTGGCGAGATACAATTAGCGAGGTAAATGTTGGTATGGCTGCACGTGCAGGAATTCAATACAACACTGATCTAATGCATAGATATAATACGCTTTATCCTCAACGCTAATATTGCTGGTGCTTTAATCATGAAATTTAAAAAAAATTACCTTGTTATAGCGGTATTGATACTTTCTCTCTATCAAATAGTTGCAGTGGTTATTCTTTATAATTCGTCAGTTTTAAATTTGTCTGCATATTATACGTATCCCCCAATGGAAACAGGTGATATTGGAATACAAAGACTACCTATGCTGTTTGGAGAAAATATTGCTCTCACTATATTAAACAAACACAAAAAAAATGATTTTAAATTATTGTTTGGAAAACGTGAGGTTGGGTTGGCTGCGGTTTTGAGCAGCTATAATAACAATGAAATATTAGACGTCAAAACTGCACATTCTCGTGTAATTGATGTTGCTAGGGCTTATGTTAAAAATGGATATGATTTGTCTCGATGTGAGAAGGATGGAAAAAGTGTTGCAGGGTTATTAAAAGAATGGGGTATGTTAAACGATAGGAATCGCAAGTTTATTTTGGAGTATGTGCAACAAGAAAAACTTTTTGAGTGCAGCGAAAAGTAAAGATAAAAACAATAAAAATAAAAGAAGGTAAAAGGGGAAAGATTGAGCCTCCCCCAGTTTAACGGACACTCCAAAAAGAGGACAATAGTCCGAGGAGTGAACCATGAAAAAACGACAAACATTTACCACAGAGTTTAAGCTGGAGGCCGTTTGTCTGCTGGAAAACACAATGCCAAGGAAGGCAGGTTACTGGTGCCGAATTGTCCGCACCATATTGGTCGCTCCTGCGCATCCATTCGCTCGCGACATAGCACTTACATGTGCGTCATGCAGAGGGCATAACCGTAATACGGTGTTTATTGCGAATGATGATTACCAGTTTTACTTGGAGAATTTGTTCGAATGGAAAGTGAGGTTGGGCGTTAAAGTTTATGCCTGGTGTTTGATGGCGAACCATGTGCATTTGATCGTTGAGCCGAGGAATGATGCAAAAACGCTTTCAGAATTGATGAAACGCTTAGCAGGAAGGCAGTCAGCATTAGTCAATAAGCTGGAGAGGCGAACAGGGTCATTATGGGATGGGCGATTTAAAGCAAGCCCGATTCAACGAGACGAGTATATGTTGCCGTGCTTGCGTTATGTTGAGATGAATCCGGTGCGGGCGAATATGGTGGCAGGCCCGCGGCAGTATCGTTGGTCAAGTTATCGAGAACGAATGGGGTTAGATGATAAGCACCTGATTGATCTTGATCCTACGTTTTTGTCACTAGGTGAAAATGAAGATGTACGTCGTTCTCGGTATATGGAGTATGTACAGGTTGGTATTACCGACAAGGAAATTGAATTATTACGAGCTGCGTTGCAAAGAAATCGGTTGACAGGAAATGATCGGTTTGTCGAAGAAGTGGCTATTCGAATTGGATGCAGAGCAGAAAATAGAGGGAGAGGGCGACCTGTTCATGCACATAAATCGGTCAACCCTATTTAGCGCTATCAAAAACAATAATGAGTTAATACTATGAAAAATCTGGTAACGATACTTTTATCTACATTTTTGCAGATGATTGCTCAGGCCGCATTTGCAAACCCAGTCTTGTCTGTTGACTCTGCTTCAGACTTTGAAGGGAGTGTTGTGTCCGTAAGTGTTAACTACTCACATGGCGGCATCCCAAATCCGCCGGTTTCCATTAAATACACTTTGTCGTTCAATCCTACACTTTTAGAATCCAGTGCGCCTATTGCTGGCACATCACTCGGTGGTAACCATGTGCAGTTTTCCAAAGTTAACAACGTTGCTGGGACGTTAGACGTCATTGTTGTGCCCGCTGCTGGAAAAGTGGCGCTCAGTGACGGCCAGATTCTGCAAATACCTTTCCGTTTAAAAAATGCAGGGCTGAATGCCACAGTTAATCAAGCAGTTTCACCATTGACATTATCCGCTGTTGAAATGAGCAATGAAGAGTCTGTAACAGTAGGCACACTTAATAATGGTATTGTCACTACTAGTTGGCAGGGCCCCCAGGTCGTCACTATTCCGGATGGTACACCATTGTCTGGTCAAATTTCTGAAGATTCGAATTTAGTTCCTGGTGGGACATACCCAGTCACTGCGGACCTCACCGTAAACCCCGGAAAAACGTTTAGCATTGCCCCCGGTGTAACGCTGCAATTTGCATCCGGCACACGCCTGGTAGTGGACGGCACACTGAAGGTCTATGGCGAGGCAGCGTCCATGGTCACGTTCGGTAGTGATGTGGTCACATCCAATCGACAATATTGGCAGGGACTCGTATTTGGCCCCACCAGCACAGGTAGTGTGATCGATCATGCCGATATCCAATGGGCGAAGATCGGTGTGGATGTCTCGGCTGCCAGTGTCACGATCAGTAACAGCCATATTAGTAACTTCCAAACCACGGGCATCCAGATGCTCAATGGGGCGGGAGGCCTGATTACGAATAATGTCATCACAGGTCCCGGTGCTCAATACAGTGGTACACAAGGTCTTTACCTGATGGATGCCGCCGTGGATGTGGCGGGCTATGACCTAACGATCAGTGGTAATACCATTTCCGCTCTTTACTTTGGCATCTATGTGCGGAAGCACTCCACGCCACTGATTAATGGTGACAATGAAATCACTGGTAATCGCTATGGTGTTTATCTTATGGGTAATTACACCGCAGCAGGCAATCCACAACCGGTGATCACGGGCAACCGTATTTATGCCAATACGGATTATGAGCTGTTTGGCTCGGGTTACCTGACGGGTGCCTCGGTCACCATTGGTGCCACGGGCAACTGGTGGGGTACGATGGATATTGTCACGATTACCGACAATATCTATGACAATGTGGATAATTATTACAATTCGCCGGTGGTGAGTTTCGTACCGATGCTGGATGGTGCCAGCGGCAATCCCACCTCAGGCAGCGCATTGGAAGGCCCTATCGCAGGCAACCAGGTGCTAACCACAGGTAATGTGTATGACATCCTCGAAGAAGTGGTGGTCGAAGCGGGATCAAGCCTGACCATACCGGAAGGCGCGACCCTACGCTTCCATGGCGCCAATGCCAAACTGCTGGTGGATGGCACGCTGGATGTCGCCGGCACCGTGACCAACCCCGTGGTTTTCACTTCCGCTAAACCAACACCGTATAAAGGCGACTGGCAGGGCATTGTATTTGGTCCGAGCAGCAGTGGTAGTGTGATTGACTATGCCGATATCCAATGGGCGAAGATTGGTGTTGATGTATCGGCTGCCAATGTCACGATCAGCAATAGTGATATCCGCAACTTTCAAACTGCGGGTATTCATCTACGTGATGGAGCTGGCGGCCTGATTGTGAATAACGTCATTAATGGTTTTGGCACCTACAATGCCTCCAGTATTTCAATGATTGATGCCGCGATAGACGTGGTAGGTTATGATCTGACGATCAGTGGTAACAGGATTATTAACAGCCGATACGGTATCAATGTCGGAAAACACTCTAACCCGGTGATAAACGGTGGCAATGAGATAACAGCAAACCAACATGGAGTTTTTGTTGATGGTAATTTCACTGCGGCGGGGAATCCATTACCGGTCATCACTGGCAATAGTATTTACGACAATACGCAATACAATCTATCCAGCTGGCGCTACCTGACAGGTGCTTCGGTGACCATCGATGCTACGGGTAACTGGTGGGGTAGTGTGGACATTCCCACGATTGCCAGCGAGATCTATGACAATGTGGATAATTTCGACAATGCGCCGGTGGTGACTTTCTTGCCGATGCTGGATGGTGCCGGCGGCAATTTCACCTCAGGCAGCGCATTGGAAGGCCCTATCGCAGGCAATCAGGTGCTAACCACAGGTAATGTGTATGACATCCTCGAAGAAGTGGTGGTCGAAGCGGGATCAAGCCTGACCATACCGGAAGGCGCGACCCTACGCTTCCATGGCGCCAATGCCAAACTGCTGGTGGATGGCACGCTGGATGTCGCCGGCACCGTGACCAACCCCGTGGTTTTCACTTCCGCTAAACCAACACCGTATAAAGGCGACTGGCAGGGCATTGTATTTGGTCCGAGCAGCAGTGGTAGTGTGATTGACTATGCCGATATCCAATGGGCGAAGATTGGTGTTGATGTATCGGCTGCCAATGTCACGATCAGCAATAGTGATATCCGCAACTTTCAAACTGCGGGTATTCATCTACGTGATGGAGCTGGCGGCCTGATTGTGAATAACGTCATTAATGGTTTTGGCACCTACAATGCCTCCAGTATTTCAATGATTGATGCCGCGATAGACGTGGTAGGTTATGATCTGACGATCAGTGGTAACAGGATTATTAACAGCCGATACGGTATCAATGTCGGAAAACACTCTAACCCGGTGATAAACGGTGGCAATGAGATAACAGCAAACCAACATGGAGTTTTTGTTGATGGTAATTTCACTGCGGCGGGGAATCCATTACCGGTCATCACTGGCAATAGTATTTACGACAATACGCAATACAATCTATCCAGCTGGCGCTACCTGACAGGTGCTTCGGTGACCATCGATGCTACGGGTAACTGGTGGGGTAGTGTGGACATTCCCACGATTGCCAGCGAGATCTATGACAATGTGGATAATTTCGACAATGCGCCGGTGGTAATCTATGTTCCAGTGCTGGAAATAATACCGTACTAGCGCACAAATATTAATATGAATGTGTCGCTATCTCGATCGCAGTGAAGCGGCTGTCAGGAACGGATTAAAACATCTCCGTCTTGTGTCATAATAACCATTTTCTCATTGAGTAATCTGATGAGTATGTGCATTATAGAGCTTTTTGGCGGCTTCAAATTAATGTGCCGAGGATGCGCACTACTTATTTTTTCATGTGTATTCAGGTCGCTTACCTATGGTTATTCCTAGCTCTGCTTTTTTTGAAGCAAGCGCGGACGTTTGATTGTTTGAGCCTGATGAGTAATTTTCTGGCTCTTCAGCAGAATTAGTGGGTAAAAACCACCGGGAATTTTGAAACAGGAAG